>NZ_JAUF01000012.1:0-67190 GCF_000585455.1 Microbacterium sp. MRS-1 | reverse complement strand
CCCCACACCGGGATCGGAGGCCAGACCCCCTCAGCCCGCGTTCACAACGTCACGGGGAAGTACATCTAGGGGGCGGGACGGATGCCGCGGCGGGTGATGACGCGGAAATAATCCCGGTTCTTCGCTTCCGTAGACTCTTCAGCATGACCGCCGCCTCCACGCCCGAGCTCGAGTCCGAGCGCCGCGCCCTCGTCGACCTCATCGCCGCCGAAGCCGTCTTCCACGGCGACTTCACCCTCTCCAGCGGCAAGAAGGCGACCTACTACGTCGACATGCGCAAGCTCACCCTCGACCACCGGGCGGCTCCCGCGATCGGCCGCCTCGTGCTCGACGCGGTGCGCGACCTCGAGGTGGACGCCGTGGGCGGTCTGACCCTGGGCGCCGACCCGATCGCGAACGCCGTCATGCACGCGTCGGTCGCCGCGGGCACCCCCGTGGATGCGTTCGTCGTGCGCAAGGAGCCGAAGGACCACGGCCGCGGGCGGCAGATCGAGGGCGCCGAGGTGACCGGCAAGCGTGTCGTCATCGTCGAGGACACCTCCACGACGGGCGGCTCGCCCCTGAAGGCCGCCGAGGTCGTCGCGGCTGCCGGTGCCGAGATCGTGGCGGTCGTCACGGTCGTCGACCGCAAGACCGGCGCGCAGGCGGCGGTCGAGGCCGCCGGCTATGAGTGGCGCTCGATCATCGACCTCGACGACCTGGGACTGCAGGCCCAGTAGCGCGGCGCCTCTGCCGCAACGGATTCGGAGATCAGCACCGGATTCGGATGCCGCGAGCTCACGCCTCCGCATCCGTTGTCGGCATCCGATTCTGATGAGGTGGCCGGGGAGAGGTGACGTCAGCGGAAGACGGGCAGCTGCGACGCCAGCGCGAGCACGAGGCCCGCAAGAGTGAGCAGGAGGATGCCGCGGCCGTTGGGCAGCGGGGTTCCCTGCGGCGCATCGCGGCGGCCCCGCACGAAGAGCACGAGTGCGACGATCAGCAGCGCCATCGCGGTCACGACGAAGACGATGGCGATCACCGGTCGCTCCCCTCGCCGCCGTCGCGCCCGCGACCGCGGATGAACTGCACGACGAACACCACGAGCGTCCCGACCAGCACCACGCCGGTCGAGGCGAACAGCAGCGTCTGCTCGGTCGCGTTCACGATGTCTCCTCCGCCCGTGCGGAGGCGGGCAGTCTCAGCCTAGTCGGGCGCGGGGGACGAGTCCGTCGGCGCCATAGAGGCTCAGCCCGTCGAGGTACGCGATTCGTTCCCCGGATGCCGCGCGCACCCGCACCACCTCGGCCAGCTGTCGCCGCGACTCGGTCATGGTCAGCGCACCGCGGGCGACGTCGGCGGCGTCCCCGGCGGCGTAGCAACGGACATGCCCGTCGTCGAAGAACTCCACGTCCGACGGTCCTGGCGTGTCCTCACTGCCCGGCCACAGGATCGACGACGCCAGCACGATCGGGGTGTCGGGATGACCGGCGCGCACCCGGTCGAGGAAGCCGTGCACCGCGGGCGTGAACGTGCGCTGATCGAACGAGCGCGCGCCCACGATGTTGATGCCCACCTTGAGCGTGATGACGTCGGCGGGCGTGGCGGCGATCGTGTCGGCGACGAACGGATCGAGCATGCACTGCCCGCCGAAGCCGAGGTTGATGAGCGACAGATCGCTCGTGCGCGCCGCGATCACCGGCCACACCCCGGTCGGCGAGGGCGTCTCGACGCAGTGACTGATCGAGCTGCCGTGGTGGATCCACACGGGTGCGTGCGACGGTTCTGCCGCGATCACGGGGGCGTCGGCACGAAGATCGAGCAGGTCGACGATCATCCCCTGCGGCAGCCATACGGTGACGGCGCGCGCAGCCGGCCCGCCCGCGCCGCCGAGCGCGATCTCCAACGTCGCGGGTTCCGTCACGGGCTCGTCCGTCGCGGCATCCCCGGTCCATGACAGTCGACGGACGTCGGTGACGGGCGCGCGCTCGATGTGGATGGGCTCACCGTCGACCTCCACGACCACGTCGTTGACCGGTCCGGCGAGCTCGGCGAAGAACAGCTGCGTGCGAAGTCCGAGACCAGTGCGACCGTGCCCGAGCGGCCCGTGCGCAGGGTCTTCGCGGTCACGTTCGCGCGGTAGCCGAGCTCGTCGGCCGCCCGGCGAACGCGGGCCATCGTCTCGACGGACAGACGCTGGTCGAGGCGACCGTTCAACGCGAACGAGGCCGCCGAGCGCGACACGCCCGCCCTCTCTGCGACCTCGGTGAGGGTGACCCGCCGACCGGAGCTGCGTTCCGTCACAGCCCCTCGGGCATCTCGGACTCCGCCGGTTCGTCGGCCAGCAGGTCGGCGACCGAGTCGAGGATCTCGTCAGGGCGGAAGGGGTAGCGCTCGATCTCGGCGTCGTCGGAGATGCCGGTGCGGACGAGGATCGTGTGCAGACCGGCTTCGATGCCGGCGACGACGTCGGTGTCCATGCGGTCGCCGATCATGCCCGTGATCTCCGAGTGGGCGCCGATGCGGTTCATCGCCGAGCGGAACATCATCGGATTCGGCTTGCCGACGACGTACGGGGCCTTGCCGGTCGCGTGCGTGATGAGCGCGGCGAACGACCCGGTCGCCGGAACGATGCCGGTCGGGGTGGGGCCCGTCGCGTCGGGGTTGGTGATGATGAAGCGGGCGCCGGCGTTGATGAAGCGGATCGCCTGCGTGATGCGGTCGAACGAGTAGTTGCGCGTCTCGCCGATGACGACGTAGTCGGGCTGGGTCTCGGTCATCACGTAGCCGGCCTCGTGCAGCGCCGTCGTCAGCCCCGCCTCGCCGATGACGAACGCCGTGCCGCCCGGGTGCTGCGAGCGCAGGAACTCGGCTGTCGCCAGTGCGGAGGTCCAGATGCGGTCCTCGGGCACCTCGAGGCCCGAGATGCGGAGGCGCGCACTGAGATCGCGCGGCGTGTAGAACGGGTTGTTCGTCAGCACGAGGAACGGCGTGCCCGCGTCGCGCCACTGCGCGAGCAGTTCGGCGGCGCCGGGGATGGGCTTGTTCTCGTGGACGAGGACGCCGTCCATGTCGGTGAGCCAGCATTCGATATCGGCGCGTGTCCGCATGGGGCCAGCCTAGCGGGGTGATCCGGCCGTAGTCTCGACGCGTGGCACGCGACGACTGGGACCCGACGACGCTCCCCGACCTCTCCGGCAGACGCTACCTCGTCACCGGGTCGACGGCTGGGCTCGGCTTCTTCGCGTCGTTGCAGCTCGCCGAGGCGGGCGCCCACGTGATCATGACGGGCCGCAACCCGAACAAGCTGGCCACCGCACGCGTCGCCGTACGCCGTCAGGTGCCGGATGCCGAGATCACGACCCTCCTGCTCGACACCAGCAACCTCGGCTCGGTGCGCGCCGCCGCCGCGACGGTGCGCGGTCGCGCGGGGCTGCACGGGCTTCTGCTGAACGCCGGAGTCGTGCACCCGCCGCGCCACCGCGAGACCACCGCCGACGGCCACGAGGTCGTCTTCGCGACGAACGCCCTCGGCCACTATGCGCTCGCCGGCGAGCTGTTGCCGCCGCTCGCCGCCGGTCGCGGTCGTATGGTGTGGGTCGGGTCGATGTCGACCGCGATGGGAAACTACGACCCCGTCGATCCCGAGCTGGAGACGAACTACTCGCCGTGGCGGGCCTATGTGCAGTCGAAGGTCGCGACGACCGCTCTCGGCTTCGAGGCCGATCGGCGCCTGCGGGCCGCGAACGTGCCGATCGCCAGCCTCGTCGCACATCCCGGGTACGCGATCAGCGGACGCACCCGCGGCATCCTGGGCATCAACGAGCCCACGCGGATGACGCGCTTCGTCGACAACCTGCAGGCCCCGATCACGCAGTCCAAGGAGCGCGGGGCGTGGCCGCTCGTGCGCGCGCTCGTCGATCCGGGCGCGGTCGGTGGGCAGTTCTGGGGGCCGTCGCGCCTGGTCGCCGGTGCGCCCACGCTCGGACAGGCGAGTACGCTGGCCCGGCGCGAGGACATCGCCGCGAGGCTCTGGGACTACTGCGAGCACGCCACCGGCATCACCTGGCCCTACCTCAAGGCCAGCCGTCCGCGGCGCCTCTGGCGGCGCTGACGCTGTCGGCCAGCCCCTCCGCGCCACGGTCGCGATGCCCCCATCGCCGCCGACCGTGTCCCACTTGTAGCGGGGCGTGTCCCAGATTGTGCGGTGTGGAGGCCCCGGAGGGGACCGCTTTTGGGACATCCCCGTGGCGGGGGGGCAGCCACGCCGGGGGCGAGGGCGGGGGGCAACCCGGGTCAGGCGGTCAGCCAGACCGCACCGGCCGCGCCGGCGGGCAGGGCGACCGTCGCGCCGTCATCGACGCGGACCACGTCCGTTCCGGCGACCACGAGGCGGTGCCCCACATCGATGCCGGCGCCCTCCAGCGCCCGCAGAAGCTCGGGATCGCGGTCGCTGACCCGCAGCACCTCGCCCGCGTGTCCGACCTCGGCGGCCGACAGCAGCACGAACGGCAGGCGGTGGACGTTGCCCTCGGCATCCGGGATCGCGTCGCCGTGCGGGTCGAAGCGGGGGTGGCCCAGCCGCTCCGCGATACCGGCGAGCAGGCGATCGCTGATCGTGTGCTCGAGCACCTCGGCCTCGTCGTGCACCTCGTCCCACGCGTAGCCGAACTCCTGCACGAGCCAGGTCTCGATGAGACGGTGGCGGCGGATGATGGATGCCGCACGCAGCCGACCCCGCTCCGTCAGTGCCACCGGTCCGTACGGGCGGTGGTCGACGAGGCCCTGTGCGACGAGCTTCTGCACCATCTCGGTGACCGTCGACGGGGCGAGCTTCAGCTCGGCCGCCAGCTGCGACGACGTCATGAGCACGGGCTGCCACTCGGTGTGGTGGTAGATCGTCTTCAGGTAGTCGTCGATCGCGACGGAGTTCGCAGCCACGCTCCCAGGCTACCGGCCGTGACTATCGGCCCGTCAGCACGAGCCACAGCAGCAGTGCGTTCAGAGCGATGAGGAACACCGACGCGACGACACCCGCAATGGTCGTCCACCAGCGGTTGCGGTGCGCCCCCAGCACGTCGCGGCGGGCGGTGAGGGCGACGAGCGGCACGAGCGCGAACGGGATGCCGAAGCTCAGCACCACCTGGCTGAGGATCAGCGCCCAGGTCGGATCGGCCCCGAGCGCGAGGATCACGATGGCCGGCACCAGCGTGACGAGGCGCCGCGCGATCAGCGGCACGCGCACGCGCAGCAGGCCGTGCATGATCTCCGCGCCGGCATAGGCGCCGACGGCGGTGCTCGCCAGACCGCTCGCGAGCAGGCCGATCGCGAACATCGTCGCGACGGCGCCACCGAGGCCCGCCGACAGCGCGGTGTACGCGCCCTCGAGGCTGTCGGTGCCTTCGACGCCGGCGAGGTTGGCGGCGGCGAGCAGCAGGATCGCGAGGTTCACCGTGCCCGCGACGACCAGGGCGATCGTGACGTCCCACCGGGTCGCGCGCAGCAGGCGTGGTGTCGCGACGGCGCGGTCGGCGGCGCGCGCGCCGACCGCGGAGAAACGGTCGCGGGCGAGGGCGCTGTGGGCATAGATTGCGTGCGGCATGATCGTCGCACCCAGGATGGATGCCGCGAGCAGCACCGACTCCGATCCCTCGAATCGAGGGATCATGCCGGCGGCGACGCCCGCGGCATCCGGCGGGGCGATGAAGACGCCGTAGGTGAAGCCGATCGAGATCACGACGAGCAGACCGATCACGACGAACTCGAAGCTGCGGGCTCCGCGGCGCTGCTGGATGAGCAGCAGTGCGATCGAGACGGCCCCGGTGATAAGGCCGCCGACGGGCAGGGGCACGCCGAAGAGCAGCCAGAGCGCGACCGCGCCGCCGATCACCTCGGCGACGTCGGTGGCGACGGCGACGAGCTCGGCTTGCAGCCAGTAGGCGCGGCGCGCCCAGGGATGACGAAGGCGCTCGCCGAGGGTCTCGGCGAGGCTCTGTCCCGTCACGATGCCGAGCTTGGCGGACAGGTACTGGATGAGCCACGCCATCGCGTTGCCGAGCACGACGACCCACACCAACAGGTAGCCGAACCGCGCCCCGGCGGTCATGTTGCTCGCGACGTTGCCGGGATCGAGGTAGGCGACACCGGCGACCAGCGCCGGACCGAGCAGCCATGCCGCGCGCCGGGTCCGGGAGGGCACGGTCGCCGCCCGGACCGGCGCCTCGATGATCATCCCGATATTTTTCGGCACACCGAAAAATTACCAGAGATTTCGGGTGACCGAAATGTCGAGCACGTGGACCGAACTCCTCCACATCGACGCCTCGTCGTGACGCGCGGCCGAGGCGGCCCCACGCGGACGTGTTCCGTATTCAGTCCCGCGTGGTCCGGCAGTGCGACGCGGTCGCAGAACGAACGGACCGATCGCCCGCGGCGCATCCGTGCGGACTGAATACGGAAGGCGAGTCGGCGAGGTCGTCGGTAGCCTGGAGCGATGACCGAGCCCGTGCTGCCGCCGGATGCGGCCGTCCCGGACAGTGCCGAGCTCGAGCCTCAGTTGCCCGTCGGGGTCGGGCCGTGGCCCGGGGGACCCGACGCGTGGCCCGACGATCCCCGCTACGACCGCGACCTACTCGCCGACGGTGATCGCCGCAACGTCGTCGACCGCTACCGCTACTGGACGATGGCCGCGATCGTGGCCGACCTCGATGAGCACCGGCATCCGTTTCACGTCGCCATCGAGAACTGGCAGCACGACATGAACATCGGCTCGATCGTCCGCAGCGCCAACGCGTTCGGCGCCGCGGAGGTGCACATCATCGGCAAGCGGCGGTGGAACCGTCGCGGCGCGATGGTGACCGACCGCTACCAGCACGTGCGGCACCACGAAGATGTCGCCGCGTTCACCGCCTGGGCCGCGGATGCCGAGATTCCCGTGATCGCCGTTGACAACGTCGACGGGTCGGTGCCGGTCGACCGCGCCGAGCTCCCTCAGCGGTGCGTCCTGCTGTTCGGCCAGGAGGGACCGGGGCTGTCCGCCGAGGCGGTCGCCGCGGCATCCGCCGTCGTCGAGATCACCCAGTACGGCTCGACCCGCTCGATCAACGCGAGCGCGGCGGCCGCGGTCGTGATGTACGAGTGGTGTCGCCGCTGGGCGTGACGCCCCGGCCGCTCACGCCCCGGCGGTCACCCACTCCGGCCGCCGCACGCGCCAGGCGAGCGTCGCGAGCCGCGCCAGCATGTAGACCCCGAAGAAGCAGACGGCGAGCCACATCAGGCCGATGGCCCCGGTCGGATGCGCGAGCCACAGCACCGCGAGGGCCGGCAGGTACGGGACGAGGTTGAGGCCGCCCGCCGCCGCGAGGTAGCGCACGTCGCCGGCTCCCATCAGCACGCCGTCGAGCACGAAGACCACGCCGCACACCGGCTGCGCCACCGCCAGCACGAGGAGAGCGGGCTGCACGAGAGCGGCGACCTCGGGCGACCCGGTGAACACGAGACCGATCACGCCGGAGAGCGCCGCGATCGCAGCGCCCACGATCACCCCGAACCACCCTCCCCACGCGACGGTGCGGCCGAGCACCCGGCGGACGAACAGCTCATCGCCCGCGCCGAGACCGCGGCCGATGAGCGCCTGCGCGGCGATCGCCAACGCATCGAGCGCGAAGGCGGCGGTCGAGAAGATCGTGAACGCGACCTGCCACCCGGCCAGCTCATCGGTGCCCAGAGCGGTCGCGGCGAACACGGTCGCGAGAAACGCCGCGCGCAACGACACGGTGCGCAGGAACAGCCAACCTCCCGACGCGGCGGATCCGCGCAGTCCGTCGCGCTGCGGACGCAGGGATGCCGAGTGGCGCTGCGCCAGCCGGCCGATCACGACCGCGTAGGCGCCGACCATGCCCCACTGTGCTGCGACGGTCCCGGCCGCCGAGCCGGCGATGCCCCACCCGAACCCGTAGATGAACAGGGCGTTCAGCGCCGCGTTGAGGGCGAAGCCGATCCCCGCGATCCACAGCGGCGTGACGGTGTCCTGCATGCCGCGCAGCAGGCCCGTCGCCGCGAACACGATGAGCATGGCGGGAAGGCCCCACATCGACAGCTGCAGGTAGATGAGCGCCTGGTGGGAGACATCGGGCGCCGCGCCGAACAGCGACACGAGCGCGGGTGTCGCCAGCGATCCGGCGATCGCGAGCACGACGCCCAGACCGAGAGCCAGCCAGAGGCCGTCGACGCCGGCTCGCACCGCGTCGGCATGATTACCGGCGCCGAAGCGACGCGCCACCGCGGGTGTGGTCGAGTAGGCGAGGAAGACCATGAGTCCGACGATCGTCTGGAGCACGGCCGACGCGATCCCGAGGCCCGCGAGCGGCACCACTCCCAGATGGCCGACGAGAGCCGCGTCGACGATGAGGAACAAGGGCTCTGCGACCAGCGCACCCAGGGCCGGCACCGCCAGCCGGAGGATCTCACGGTTGAGGGTGGGCGCGGCCATGCGTCGAGCCTACGGGCGGCGCCGACGCGGCGCGTCGGTCGGGGCGGGGCGTTTCGACTCGTCGCGGTGCTCCTCGCTCAACGACCGGGGGGAGGGGCGCCGCGCAACGACCGGGGGTGGGCGAACGGCGGGTGAACACGGATCGCGCGGACAGGACCGGCGCGTATCCTGTACGGCATGACCGCCCCCACCCTTCGCTCGGGTATCGAGCTGTCCGCGTTGAGCCCCGGCATCCGTCCTCAGGACGACCTGTTCCGTCACGTGAACGGCGCCTGGCTGGAACGTACGGAGATCCCCGACGACAAGGCGCGTTGGGGCTCGTTCCACCTGATCGCCGAGCAGGCCGAGAAGGACGTGCGGGCCATCATCGAGGAGTCGACGACGGCGGAGCCGGGCACGGAGGCGCGCAAGATCGGCGACCTGTTCGCGAGCTTCATGGACACCGAGCGCATCGAGCGGCTCGGGGCCGAGCCCCTCGCGGCCCAGTTGGCACGCGTGGACGCCATCGACTCCATCCCGGCGCTGCTGCGCACGGTCGGCGAGATGGAGCGCGAGGGCGTCGGCAGCATGATCGGCGTCTACATCGAGCCCGACCCGGGAAACCCCGAGCGCTACGTCGCGTTCTTCGTGCAGTCCGGTCTGTCGCTGCCGGATGAGAGCTACTACCGCCTCGACAACTTCGACAAGACCCGCATCGCCTTCCGTGAGTACGTGCAGACGGTCCTCGGTCTCGCAGGCGTGGGTGCGCAGGGCGAGGATGCCGGGCGGCAGGCCGACCGCGTGCTGGCGCTGGAGACCGAGCTGGCGACCCACCACTGGGACAACGTGCGCACGCGCGACGCCGTCGCCACGTACAACCTCATGACGTGGGATGACGTGCAGCGGCTCGTCGGCGTCGACCTCGCACCGTGGCTGGATGCGGTCGCCCCTGGACGCCGCGACGGCTTCGCCGAGATCAACGTGAACGAGCCCAGCTACTTCGAGGGCCTGGGTTCGCTGCTCGTCGAGGATCGCCTCGAGGACTGGAAGGCGTGGCTGCGGCTGCACATCGTGCGCGCCTCGGCGGCGTTCCTGTCGTCGGACTTCGTCGACGCGAACTTCGCGTTCTACGGCACCGAGCTCACGGGCGTTCCTGTCAACCGCGAGCGCTGGAAGCGCGGCGTCAGCTTCGTCGAGGCGGCGATGGGTGAAGCCGTGGGCAAGGTCTACGTCGAGCGTCACTTCCCGCCCGCGGCCAAAGAGGCGATGGACGAGCTCGTCGCGAACCTCATCGAGGCCTATCGGCGTTCGATCGAGACCCTCGAGTGGATGACCCCGGAGACCCGCGGCCGTGCCCTCGAGAAGCTCGACGCGTTCACGCCGAAGGTCGGCTACCCCGTGACGTGGAAGGACTACTCCGCGCTCGAGGTCGATGGCGCCGATCTGATCGGCAACGTGCGCCGCGCGAACGCGTGGGAGCACGAACGGCAGATCGCGAAGCTCGGCGCCCCCATCGACCGCGACGAGTGGTACATGACACCCCAGACGGTCAATGCGTATTACAACCCGCTGATGAACGAGATCGTGTTCCCGGCCGCGATCCTGCAGTACCCGTTCTTCGAGCTGGACCGGGATGCCGCGGCCAACTATGGCGGCATCGGCGCCGTGATCGGCCACGAGATCGGCCACGGCTTCGACGACCAGGGGTCGGCCTTCGACGGCGCCGGTGCCCTTCGCGACTGGTGGACGGATGACGACCGCGCCGCCTTCGAGCAGCTCACCGGCGCCCTCATCGCCCAGTACGACGCACTCGTGCCGCAGGGCCTCGCCGCGGAGCACCACGTCAACGGCGCTCTCACGATCGGCGAGAACATCGGAGACCTCGGCGGGCTCGGCATCGCGATCAAGGCCTACCGCCTCTCGCTCGGCGCCGACACGACCGACGAGGATGCCGATGGTCCTGTGATCGACGGCTACACCGGCATTCAGCGGCTGCTGCTCAGCTGGGCGCAGATCTGGCAGCAGAAGGGTCGCGAGGCCGAGACGATCCGCCTGCTGACGATCGACCCGCACTCGCCCAACGAGTTCCGCTGCAACCAGATCGTTCGCAACGTCGACGAGTTCTACCGTGCGTTCGACGTCACCGAGACCGACGCGCTGTGGCTCGACGCCGACCAGCGCGTCACCATCTGGTGACCACGGCGTCGCCGGGCCGGCGATCGTCGGCCCGGCGCCAGGGTCACGACGCCGGCGCCGGCGAGAACATCGAGGACGGAGCATCTCGCGTGGACAGTGCAGGTCGGGCATCGTCGACACGTCGAGGTGAGGTGCGCGCGCAGCTGCGCGGCGAAGCGCGCGGAGAGCGGGCGTCGACCCGGCGTTCGCCGCGACGCTCGCCCGGCCGTTCGCGTTCGTTCGCCACCGCGCTCGCCGCACTGGACGCCGTCGCCGCGGCAGGGGCGCAGGTGTCGGTGTGCGTCACGGATCTGGACTCGGGCGAGACGGTGCTCGCGGGTGACGCCCACCTCGTGCTGCCCGTCGCCGGCATCGGCGTCGTTCCGCTGCTGATCGAGGTCGCGGCGCAGATCGACGCGGGCACCCTCGAACCCCTGCAGATCATCGAACGCAGCTCGGTGGCGCCGGTCACCGTCGGCGGCCTCTGGCATCGGTTGGCGGCTCCCGCGCTTCCGGTGCGCGATCTGGCGGTGCTCGCCGCGGCGGCATCCGACGCCGCCGCCGCCAATGCGCTGCTGGAGCGCGTGGGGCTGGAGACCGTCCGCGCGCGGGTCGAGGAGATCGGTCTCGTGAAGACCGCGCTCATCGACGGTTTCCGAGACGAGCGCGGGCCCGACGACGCACCGCACGTCGGTCTCGCGTCGACGGGGGAGCTGGTCACGCTGTTCGCGGGGCTCGTCAACGCTCAGGTCGTCTCCCCGGCGGTGAGCGCGCAGGTGTCGGAGTGGCTCAGCCTCAACCAGGATCTGGCGCTCGTCGCAGCGAGCACCGCGCTGGACCCCTTCGCGCACGATGACGACCGCCACGGTCTGCTCTTCGTCAACAAGACCGGTCGCGGCGACGGCATCCGCGCCGAGGCCGGAGTGATCGCGGGCCCGCGCGCCGGTGCCGCCTACGCCCTCATCGTGTGCTTCGACGACCTGTCTGTGGCGCACCGGCTGCGCGCGCACGAGGCCTTCCGCGCCCTCGGGCTGGACCTCATGGAGTACGTGTACTGACGCCCGCTCGGCAGACGTCAGAAGACGATCGTGTGGTTGCCGTGACGGATGACGCGATCCTGCGCGTGCCACAGCACCGCGCGGGAGAGAACTTGACGCTCGACGTCGGCGCCGCGCCGGGCGAGCTCGGCGGATGACTCGGCATGGGTGACCCGCACGGTGTCCTGCTCGATGATGGGACCCTCGTCGAGGTCGCCCGTCACGTAGTGCGAGGTCGCGCCGATGAGCTTCACGCCGCGCTCCTTGGCCTTCTTGTAGGGCTCGGCGCCGATGAAGGCGGGCAGGAACGAGTGGTGGATGTTGATCACGGGCACGCCGAGGCGTTCGAGGAACTCGGGCGAGAGGATCTGCATGTAGCGCGCCAGCACGACGAAGTCGACGTTGCCGACGAGCAGCTTCAGGATCTCTTCCTCCGACGCCGATTTGTCGGGACCCGCGACCGAGGGCACATGGAAGAACGGCACGCCGAAGCTGCGGACGTCTTCGGCCGTCGTGGTGTGGTTCGAGATGACCATCGGGATGGTGACCGGCAGGTCGCCGCGTCGGTGGCGCCACAGCAGGTCGAGGAGGCAATGGTCCTGCTTCGACGCGAGGATCGCCATGCGCTTGGGCACCGACTGGTCGGTCAGCGACCACTCCAGCTCGAAGTCGGCGAGGGTGCGGGCGATGTCGATCTCGATCGCGGGGCGCTCGAGCGCGAAGTCGGGGCGGTGGAACACCACGCGCTGGAAGTACGCCCCGCCGCGGTGGTCGTCGGAGAACTGGTCGAACGCCACGATGTTGCCGCCGATGCGGGTGATCATCGCCGACACGGCTGCGACGATGCCGGGCTTGTCGCTGCCGTGCACGATGAGGCAGGCATGGTCGGCGGGAAGGTGGGGATCGTGCACGGGAGCCATGGATCGATTCTGCCGGATGGGCGCGCTTGTCCCGACCGGGTTCACAGGGATGCCCGTGCCGTCGCCGCTGGCGGCAGTCACGCGCGGCGGGCGCCCTCGCCGAGCGTCTCGAGCTTCGCCCAGGCGATGTCGGGGTGGATGCGGCCGCCGAGGCCGCAGTCCGTCGAGGCGATGACGCGGTCGGCGCCGACGATGTCGGTGAACCGGCGGATGCGCTGCGCGACCAGCTCGGGGTGCTCCACGACGTTCGTCGCGTGGCTGACGACGCCGGGCACCAGGACCAGGTCGTCGGGCACGGCGGCATCCGCCCAGGCGCCGAACTCGTGCTCGTGGCGCACGTTGCCGGCCTCGAATGAGATCGAGCCGACATTCGCCTGCAGCACGACGGGGAGGATGTCCTTCAGTTCGATGTCGGTGGTGTGGGGGCCGTGCCACGACCCCCAGCACAGGTGCAGACGCACCTGCTCCTTGGGAAGCCCCGCGATGGCGTGGTTGATCGCGTCGATGCGGATCTTCGTGAACGCCTGATAGTCGGCGATCGAGGGCTCCGGGGAGATCTGGTCGAAGTTCTCGGCGAGCGAGGGGTCGTCGAGCTGCAGGATGAGACCCGCCTCGACGATCGCGCGGTACTCCTCGCGCAGCGCGTCGGCCCACGCGAAGATGTGCTCCTCGTCGGTGGCGTAGTAGTCGTTGCGCACGCGTGCCGCGGATCCGGGCGCGATCGCGGTGAGGAAGCCCTGTTCGCCCGGTCGCAGCGCCGCGGTGAGGTGGCGGATGTCGGAGGCCACGGCATCCTGACCCCGGTACGCGAGCGGTCCGGTGGTCGTGGGGAAGGCGGTCGCGGTGCGTCCGGCCTCCACGGCCTCGGCGTACACGACGGGGAACCGCTGGCGGTCGCGGCGATCGAGGAAGCTCGTCAGGCGGATCGCGCCCGGCTCCGAGCGCACCGGCGGCTCGTTGAAGGCGTTGATCTCGGTGAGCGACAGGCCGCTCACCCGCTGGAACGAGTACGACCACCAGGCACCGTAGTCGACGGCGTTCGACATGGCCTTGCCGAACTCGCCGTCGCCGACCAGGGTGACGCCAGCGGCCCGCTGGCGCTCGACGACGTCGGCGACGGCCTGGGCCGTGAGCGTCTCGAACTCGGGTGTCGACAGCAGCGTGAAGCCGTCGTCGGCGAGGCTGCGGGCGGCGTTCGCCTCGATGAGGGCGGCGGTGCGCGGCAGGCTGCCGGAGGTGGTGGTGGCGACGGACATGGTTCTCCTCCTGAGGACGATGGCCCGCGACGCGGGCGAGTGTCAGAAGGCTCTTGCAGCGGCGACGGTCGCGGGCTGCTCAAGGCGGAGGCTTCCGGTTTTCGAGCCGTCGTCAGGATACGGCGCGCCGGGCATGCGTGACGGCCGTGTGACGCCGGGTGAAACCGGGCGGCGCCCGCGCGCCGCTCGTGACCGTTCGGCAGCGCCGGGTGGTGCTCGGCGGCGGGGCCGCGAGCAGCGTCGCGGTGACCACCCATGCCGTGTCGTCGCGGTTCGCGTGCAGCAGATCCGGCAGACGCGTCTGAATCGGGACGACGAGCGTGAACATGAACGACGAAGCGAGCCCCGCCAGCGCCAGCACGGCGACGATGGCGCCTTGCGGCGGCATCCGGGTCAATCGTCGTCGGGCATCGTCATCAGCGGGCATCATTTCAGGCCATCGGCCGCCTGATGCGGTGGCTCCGGCATAGGGTGACGGCATGGCGGACCTCGACAGCCGGACCCTCGACGGGTTTCGCATCCGGCCCCTTCGCACGATGGAGCAGATCGCGGCGGCATCCGCCGTGCTCAGCGAGGTGTGGGGCGGTGACCGCACGGGCATGCCGCCGAACCTCCTGCGTGCGCTCGCGCACGTCGGCAATTACGCCGTCGGGCTCTATGCCGTGCCGACGGAGGGTGATCCCTCGGCGGAGCGCATGATCGGCGCGTCGGTCGGCTTCTTCGCCGCCCCCGACGACCGTTCGCTGCACTCGCACATCACCGGCATCGTCGGCGATCATCGCGGGCGGGGACTCGGACGGCTGCTGAAGCAGCACCAGCGCGAGTGGGCTCTGGCGCGCGGCGTCCACCGGATCACGTGGACGTTCGACCCGCTCGTCGCCCGCAACGCCTCCTTCAACCTTCGTGTGCTCGGCGCGCGGGTGGGGGAGTACTACGTGGATCACTACGGCGCGATGGACGACGGCGTGAACCGCGGTGACGAGAGCGACCGCATCTTCGCCGTCTGGGACCTGGATGCGCCCGCCGCCCCGCCGCCCGAGCGCGCCATCGTCACCACCGTGGAGGTTCCCGCCGACATCGAACGGCTCCGCCGAGATGCCCCGGGCGAAGCGCTGGACTGGCGGTACCGCGTGCGGGAGGCGTTCCTCGGGCTCACCGAGGACGGCTTCGCGGTGGCCGGGTTCGACGAGCGCGGCTACCTCTTCGTTCGCTCCGGGGTGGCGTCGTGAGCAGGGGCGGCGCCGTTGCCGACGATTGGACTCCCCACCGTCGCGACGACGGCGAGCGGTTGGGGTGGATCCGCCCCGACGGCGACGCGTGGACGGCGATCGACGTGCTGGGGCGGGTGGTCGCGGCATCCGTCGAGTGGCTGGATGCCGAGGAGGCGCTCGAGCAGCGCGGCCTCGCTTTCCTTGCCGAGCCTTGGATGCTCGAGCGCGGCGAGGGCACGCCGGTGCGGGTCCGGCTCGTCGAGGTGACGCCCGCGCGGATCGTCGTGAAGGTCGACGACTACGGCGACATGAGCAGGCCGCACGAGCCGATCGTGCTGCCGTGGCCGTTGCCCCCGCAGCTGCGACCGCCCCGGCCGGGCGACCCGGACGGGTTCACCCTGTCGCGCTGACGCCGCCCTTGCGGGAAACATTGTGCACAATTCAATTGTGTGCAATGCTTCCCTCATGCCCGCTCCCGCCACGCTCGACGAGTTCGTCTGCTTCGCGATGTACACCGCCTCGCATGCCACGACGCAGGCCTACCGCGAGGTGCTCAAGCCGTGGAAGCTCACGTATCCGCAGTACCTGGCGATGGTCGTCCTGGCCACGGGCGAGCGCACCGTGAGCGGTCTCGGCGAGGAACTGGGCCTCGACTCCGGCACCCTGTCGCCGCTGCTGCGCCGGCTGGAGGAGCGCGGTCTCGTGAGCCGTCGCCGTGACGCCGACGACGAGCGGGTCGTTCGCGTCGAGCTCACGGCCGCCGGCCGGGACACGCACGCCGAGGTCGTCGCGGCCGCGGGGTGCCTCGTGCCGGCCTTCGTCGACAGCGGTCGCGGGCTCGGTGAGCTGCTCGACCAGCTCGCCGCCATCACGGCCAACATGCGCGCGGTCGCCTCCGATCTGCGCACCGCTGCCTGACCGATGGTCGCTGGCGCGACCCTCTGACCTCCACGAAAGGAACACCCATGGAAACCCTCTACACCGCTGAAGCCCTTGCGACCGGTGGCGGCCGCAACGGACACGTCCGCACGACCGACGGCATCCTCGACGTCGACGTGCGCGTCCCCAAGGAGATGGGCGGCGCCGGTGAGGCGCCGAACCCCGAGCTGCTGTTCGCCGCCGGGTACGCCGCCTGCTTCCACAGCGCGCTGCAGAGCGTGGCCCGCGCGCAGAAGGTGAGCATCGAAGGCTCGAGCGTCGGCTCGCGCGTCGGCATCGGCCCGAACGGCCAGGGCGGGTTCCAGCTGGCCGTCGCGCTCGAGGTCAACATCCCCGAGATCGACCACGCCGTCGCCCAGCAGCTCGCCGACGCGGCGCACCAGGTGTGCCCCTACTCGAACGCCACCCGCGGCAACATCGAGGTCACCGTCACCGTCGTCGACGACTGATTTCGCGAACCCGCGTCATAGCTGCCGCGGGCACCGCGCCGCAGCACCTACGTCGCCCCGCGCTTCGCGGCGCTGCGGACTCACCGCTGAGGGGAGCGACGCGGCGCACATCGGCCCGGTGCGCGCGCGGCGCGCGGCGTAGCCTGAGCGCATGCCGATCGCCCGCCCCGCCGCACCCGTGCGCCTCGACGCGATCGAGCTGCGCGTGCTCCATCTGCCGCTCGTCTCGCCGTTCACGACCTCCTTCGGCACCGAGACCGTGCGGGAGGTCATCGTGGTGCGCGTTCGCACCGCCGACGGTGACGGGTGGGGAGAGATCGTCACCCAGCAGTCCCCCTTCTACTCGAGCGAATACACGCAGGGCGCGTGGGACGTCGCCCAGCGCTTCCTCGCGCCCGCGCTTCTGGATGCCGCGGCGCACGCTCTCGCGCCCGAAGAGGTGGCGGGCGTGCTCGAGCCGTTCGTCGGGCACCGCATGGTCAAGGCGGGGCTCGAACTCGCCGTCCTCGATGCGGCCCTGCGTGCCGAGTCGCGCGCGTTGGGCGAGTACCTCGGCGCGGTGGTCGATCGGATACCCAGCGGTGTCTCGGTCGGCATCCAACGCGACCCGTCGGCCCTCGTCGACGCCGTCGCCGGCTACGTGGACCAGGGCTACGTGCGCATCAAGATCAAGATCAAGCCCGGGCGCGACGTCGCCGACACCGCCGCGGTGCGTGACGCGTTCGGGGCGATTCCCCTGCAGGTCGACGCGAACTCCGCCTACACGCTCGCGGACGCCGACACCCTCGCCGAGCTGGACCGCTTCGACCTCCTGCTGATCGAGCAGCCCCTGCAGGAGGACGACATCGTCGACCATGCCGCGCTCGCCGCGCGTCTTCGCACGCCCATCTGCCTCGACGAGTCGATCGTGTCGGCCAAGGCGGCGCGCGATGCGCTCGCTCTGCGGGCCGCCGCGATCATCAACATCAAGGCGGGCCGCGTCGGCGGCTACCTCGAAGCGGTCCGCATCCACGATCTGTGCCGCGAGGCGGGCATCCCCGTGTGGTGCGGCGGCATGCTCGAGACCGGCATCGGCCGCGCGGCCAACGCGGCGCTGGCCGCGCTGCCGGGCTTCACACTGACCGGCGACGTCTCGGCATCCGACCGCTTCTACTCACGCGACATCGTGCGCGACCCGATCGTGTTGGACGGCGGGCACGTCCGCGTACCGACCGCGCCCGGCATCGGCGTCGAGATCGATCCCGTCGCGCTCGAAGACGCGACCGTCGCGCGGGTCGAGCTGCGCCGCTGACCGGGCGGGAGGCGTGCCCGGTCGTTGAGCGACGAGCGCAGCGAGGAGTCGAAACGCGTCAGCTCTCGGTCGTGACCGGCTGCTCGTCGCGGAGCCCCTGAGCCATGCCGCGGCCGGTCGCCTGCCCCTGGATGACCTGACGCAGGTCGATGCCGGTCGCCGCCTGGATCGCGTCGAAGCTGGCCCGCATGCTCGAGGCCGATTCGGCGGCCATGTGACTGGACGCCCCCTCGCCGCCGAGCACGGTGATCGAGCCGACCTTGTCGAACCCGCGCGCGAACTCGGTCATCATCGGCACGAGCGCCTCGAGCGCGCGCTGCGCGAGCAGAGCCTCCTGGTTCTTGGAGAGGGCTTCGGCCTCGGCCTCGATGGCCGCCGCCCGCGCCTCGCCCACGAGCCGCACCGCGTCGGCCTCGGCCTGGGCGCGAAGCCGGGTGGCCTCCGCCTCCTGCGCTGCGATCTGCGCGCGCGCCTCGGCGGCCTTGACCTCGCCGTACGCGGCGGCATCCGCCGCGCGCTGGCGCTCGTAGAGGGAGGCGTCGGCGACCTTCTTGATGTCGGCATCCAGCTGGGCCTGCTTGTTCTCGGCTCCCTGCAGCAGCACGGCCTGCTCACGCTCGGCACGCGCGAGCGCTTCGGCCTGCTCGGCCTCGGCGCGGGCGCGACCGACTTCGGCCGCCGCCGCGGCGGAGTTCTTGTCGAACGCGGTCTGCTCGACGAGGTTCGCCTCGTCGGTCGCGATCTGTCGGGCGCGAACCTCGCGGGCGGCGTTGATACGGGCGACCTCGGCCTCTCGGCGCACGCGCTCGACCTCGGTCGCGCCGAGGGCGTCGATGTAGCCGTTCTTGTCGGTGACGCCCTGGATCTGGAACGAGTCGAGGATGAGTCCCTGGGCGAGCAGGTCGCTCTTGATGCCCTCGGCGATCTGGTCGGACAGCTTCTGCCGATCCTTCATCAGCTGCTCGACGGTCAGGGTCGCGACGACGCCGCGCAGGGCACCTTCGAGCTGCTCGGTCGTGAACTGCTCGATCGCGCCGTCCTGGGAGAGGAAGCGCTCCGCTGCGCGGCGGACGAACTCGGGGTCGGAGCCGATCTTGACCAGTGCGACGCCCGAGACGTTGACCGTCACACCGTTGGAGGCCTGTGCCGTCGGCTCCATCTTGATCTGGCGGGCGCGCAGCGAGATCATCTCGGCGCGCTGCGTGAGCGGGTTGACGAGGGCGCCGCCGCCGGTGATCACCGAGATGCGCGACGACTCGCCGCTGGCGTTCTTCTGGTTCTTTCCCACGATGACCAGGGCCTGGTCCGCCTTGGCGACCTTGTACCAGGCGCGGACCATGATGAGGAGGAAAACGAGGAGAACGATGGCGGCGACGACGACGATGCCGACGATCACCAGTGCTCCTCCGGCGGCGAGAATATCCACGTAACGAACCCACTTCCTTTGTGTTGCCGATGTCCTTCGACCGTATCGAACGAGGACGACCGGCCGCTCGCCGATCCGAGATCTCGGGATAACCCACTCGGAAACGGGGCCGCGCACCCCCTACGCTGTAGCCATGACGACTCCGCCGTACCAGCCGCCGGCCGCTCCCGGATCACCGGCGATGAACCCCCCGGACGAGAAGCTGTGGGCGACGCTCGTGCACGTCGGCGGCGCCCTCTTCGGCTTCCTTCCGTCCCTCATCGGCTACCTCGTGCTGAAGGATCGTGGGCCTTTCGTCCGCGCGCACACCGCGACCGCGCTGAACTTCCAGCTGACGATGCTCATCGCCGAAGTCGTGGGGTACGTGCTCATGTTCGTGCTGATCGGCTTCGTGATCGTCCCCGCCGTCTACGTCGTGCGCATCGTCTTCTCGATCATCGCCGCCGTGAAGGCGAACAAGGGCGATTGGTACACCTACCCGCTCGCCATCCGCTTCCTCAGCTGAGCGCCGGCTGAGCGGAGGTCCGCCCGCACCCCGCGGCGCGGGGCTATCGTTTCCGGGTGACCATGACCGATACCATCCCCGCCGGCACGTTCTCGATGAGGAGCCCCTACGGGCGGAGGGCCGCCGGGCTGTCGGTCGCCGCCGCGGTCGGTGGGTTCCTGTTCGGCTTCGACTCGTCCGTCATCAACGGCGCCGTCTCCTCCATCGAGTCCGCGTACACGAAAGACGCGCTCCTCACCGGATTCGTCGTCGCCGTCGCCCTGCTCGGCTGCGCGCTCGGGGCCGTCGTCGCCGGATCCCTCTCCGACCGCTGGGGGCGCCTGCGGGTCATGCTCCTCGGATCGGGCCTGTTCCTCGCCAGCTCGGTCGGCTCCGCGCTGACGTTCAGCGTCCCCGATCTCATCGTCTGGCGCGTGCTCGGCGGCATCGGCATCGGCATCGCCTCCGTCGTCGCGCCCGCCTACATCGCCGAGGTCGCGCCGCGCCAGGTGCGCGGCAGCCTCGCCTCGCTGCAGCAGCTCGCGATCACCATCGGAATCTTCACCGCGCTGCTGAGCAACGCGGTCCTCGCCGGTGCCGCCGGCAGTGCCGACAACATCCTCTGGTGGGGTCTCGAGGCCTGGCGCTGGATGTTCCTCATCGGCGTCATCCCGGCCGCGGTCTACGGCATCCTCTCCCTCACGATGCCGGAGTCTCCACGTTTCCTGCTCGCCAAGGGGCGCAACGACGAGGCGCGGGCGATCTTCGAGCGTCTCGTCCCGGCGGCCGACCTCGACAAGACGATGAATGAGCTGATCAGCGGGATCGAGGACGACCGCAAGAACCGCACGGCCTCGCTCCGGGGCAAGGCCCTCGGGCTTCAGCCCGTCGTCTGGATCGGCATCACCCTGTCGGCATTCCAGCAGCTGGTCGGCATCAACGTGATCTTCTACTACTCGACGACGCTCTGGCGTGCGGTCGGTTTCGATGAGAGCAACTCGCTGCTCATCAGCGTGTTCACGTCCGTGACCAACGTGCTCGTCACGCTCATCGCGATCTTCCTCGTCGACCGCATCGGCCGCAAGCCCATCCTGATGACCGGTTCGCTCCTGATGACCCTCTCCCTGGGCACGATGGCGCTCGCCTTCGCCTTCGCCCAGACGGTGGACGGCGAAGTCGCCCTGCCCGGCGCATGGGGTCCGATCGCCCTGGTGGCGGCCAACCTGTTCGTCGTCGGATTCGGCGCATCGTGGGGCCCCATCGTCTGGGTGCTGCTCGGCGAGATCTTCCCCAGCCGCATCCGCGGGAAGGCGCTCGGCGTCGCCGCCGGGGCGCAGTGGATCGCCAACTTCCTCGTCTCGTGGACGTTCCCGCAGCTCGCGGCGTTCTCGCTCCCGTTCACCTACGGCATGTACGCGGTCTTCGCGGCGCTGTCGTTCGTGTTCGTGCTCTGGAAGATCCCGGAGACGAAGGGCATGGCCCTCGAACAGAGCGAGACGCTGTTCGTCCGCAAGCCGAAGCGCTCGGCCCGGGCGCGCTGGGGGTCGAGCCAACAGATTCGGAGGATGTGAACGGATGCGGATGCCGCGCGCGACGGCATCCGCATCCGTTGGCGCGATCCGAATCCGCGGCGTGCGGGCTCGGCCGGGAAGCCGCAGCGGCGGAAGACTAGACTCGACGGATGCCGGAACTGTCGGCATCCACACCCTTTTCGCATTCGCGACACGACCATTGGAGCCACCTGTGGCCGAGCAGTCCCGCCTCGACAAAGTCATCGCCCTCGCCCGTCACCGGGGTTTCGTCTTCCAGGCCGGGGAGATCTACGGCGGATCGCGGTCGGCCTGGGACTACGGCCCCCTCGGCACGGAGCTGAAGGAGAACATCCGTCGCCAGTGGTGGCAGACGTTCGTGCGGGGACGCGCCGACATGGTCGGCCTCGACTCGAGCATCATCCTGCCCAAGCGCGTCTGGGAGGCCTCCGGCCACGTTGCGACCTTCACCGACCCCCTCGTCGAATGCCTGCACTGCCACAAGCGCTTCCGCGCCGACAACCTCATCGAGGACTTCGAGGCGCGCAAGGGCCGCCCGGCGGAGAACGGCCTCGCCGACATCCCCTGCCCCAATTGCGGCACCAAGGGCCAGTACACCGAGCCGAAGGCGTTCTCCGGGCTGGTGAAGACCTACCTGGGCGTCGTGGATGACGAGTCGGGTCTGTACTTCCTGCGCCCCGAGACCGCGCAGGGCATCTTCGTGAACTTCTCGAACGTGCTCACCGCCTCGCGCCGCAAGCCCCCGTTCGGTGTGGGCCAGGTCGGCAAGGCCTTCCGCAACGAGATCACCCCCGGCAACTTCATCTTCCGCACCCGCGAGTTCGAGCAGATGGAGATCGAGTACTTCACACCGCCCGCCGAGGCGCAGGAGTGGTTCGAGCACTGGGTGGAGGCGTGCTGGAACTGGTTCGTCGACCTGGGCGTCGACCCGGCGAACATGAAGCGGTTCGACGTTCCCGAGGAGGACCGCGCGCACTACTCCGCCGGCACGATCGACGTGGAGTACCGCTTCGGCTTCCCCGGCAAGGAGTGGGGCGAGCTGATGGGTGTCGCCAACCGCACCGACTACGACCTGAAGAGCCACTCCGACGCATCGGGCCAGTCGCTCACCTTCTTCGACCAGGCCTCGGGTGAGAAGTACACGCCCTTCGTCATCGAGCCGTCCTTCGGCCTCACCCGCGCCATGATGGCCTTCCTCGTCGACGCATACCGCGAGGAGGAGGTGTCCAACGCCAAGGGCGGCACCGACACCCGTACGGTGCTGGCGCTGGACCCGCGCCTGGCGCCCGTCAAGGTGGCCGTGCTGCCACTGTCGCGCAACGAGCGCCTGTCGCCGCTGGCACGCGAGGTCGCCGACGACCTTCGGGCTCAGGGGTGGAACGTCGACTTCGACGACGCCGGCGCCATCGGCCGCCGCTACCGCCGTCAGGACGAGATCGGCACCCCGTTCTGCGTCACCGTCGACTTCGATTCGCTCGACGACCGCGCCGTGACCGTGCGCGATCGCGACACGATGGCGCAGGAGCGCATCGCGCTCGACGAGCTCGTGGGCTACCTCGGCTCGCGCCTGCGGGGCGCCTGACCCTCGGCATCCGTCGATCCGGCGTCCGCGCCGCCGCCGCGTCGCCGCCGCCGCTCCGGTCCGGTCCGGTCCGCGAGACACCGGCACCGCACCGAGATGCGCGTTGTGCACCGGTGTTTCGGTGCGCCGCGCGTGTCTCGCGGCCAGGGGCACGCGGCCGAGCGCGAGAGAACGGCTACCGTGGAGGCATGGCATCCGGCGCATCCGAGTCCACCCTCAGTATCCGCGACCTCGACACGCTCGACGAGATCTTCGCCGCCCACCGGGTGATCGTGGAGATCTGGGGTGGGCGCGACCCCATGCCCGCGCCGCTCATGCGCGCGTTGCAGTACTCGGGCAACTACGTGGTCGGCCTGTACGACGGCGACCGCATCGTCGGGGCCTCCGTCGCGTTCTTCTCCCCGCCGGAGCAGCACGCCATGCACTCCCACGTGACGGGTGTGCTGCCGGAGTACCAGCGTCGCGGTTTCGGGCGCCTGCTCAAGCAGCAGCAGCGCCAGTGGGCGATCGCCCGCGACATCGGCACGGTCACCTGGACCTTCGACCCGCTCGTGCGCCGCAACGCCCACTTCAACGCCAAGACGATCGGCGTGCGTTTCGTGGAGTACCTCGTCGACCAGTACGGCTCGGCCTACGACGGCGCCGAGCTCGACCAGAACGGCCAGGGTGTCGACAGCGACCGCCTGCTGGTCGCGTGGGCGCTCGCGTCGGCTCCGGTGCGTGAGCCGGATGCCGCGGATGTCGTCGCGACCGTCCAGATCCCCCAGGACATCGAGTCTCTGCGCCGCACCGATGCGGCCGAGGCGGCGGCGTGGCGCCTGCGCGTGCGCGAGGAGATGCTCTCGCACTACGGTCGCGGGCTCGTCATCGGCGGTTTCGACGACGAGCGCGGCTACCTGTTCGTGCAGGGCTGAGCCCGCGGGCTCGGGGCGTTTCGACTCGCTGCGCTCGCTCAACGACCGGGGCGTGCGCAACTCCCGGTCGTTGAGCGACGAGGGTAGCGAGGAGTCGAAACGCGCCTCGCCGGCCGTCAGCCCTTCGCCGCGGCCTTCGCTGCCTTCTTGAACTCGCGCACCTTGGCGAGCGACTCGGGTGAGACGATGTCGGCAACGGAGCGGAACGACCCGTCGTCGCCGTATGCGCCCGCGGCCTCGCGCCACCCGGCGCCGGTGAAGCCGTACTGCTTGCCGAGCAGGGCGAGGAAGATCTTGGCCTTCTGCTCGCCGAAGCCGGGCAGTGCCTTCAACCGCTTCAGCACGGTCGCACCGTCGGGGTCGCCCTCGGTCCACAGGGCCGCAGCATCCCCGCCCCACTCCTCCTCGAGCGTGCGGCAAAGGGTCTGCACGCGACCGGCCATCGAACCGGGGTAGCGGTGCACCGCCGGCGACTGCTGGAAGGCGGCGACGAGGGCGTCGGGGTCGTAGCCGGCGATGGTCGCGGCATCCACGGCGCCGATGCGCTCCTGGATCTTCAACGGACCACTGAACGCCGTCTCCATGGCGACCTGCTGGTCGAGGAGCATGCCGATCAGCAGCGCCAGCGGGTTGTCGGTGAGCAGGGTGTCGGCGGCCGGGTCGTCGGTGATGTGCAGCGTCATCCTTCGAGTGTGTCACCCGCCCCGGCGATGGTGGTTGACTGGCACGTGTGAGTGGGCGCACGGCATCCCGCCGGGGACTGGTCGTGACCCTGCTGGTCGGGGTGCTGGTGCTCCTGGTCTGGCCGCAGGCCCTGGGCCTGCAGCGGATGCCGCTCGTCGCTCAGGCCGTCGACGGTGTCGACGTGGCTCGCGTCGCCGATCGACCAGTGCTGGTGGGATCGTCGTGGAGTGTGCTCGGTTTCCAGGTGATCACCGACACCCGCCCGGGCAGCGATCACCGCGCCGTCGTCGCGGTCCTGGGCCGTCGCTGAGCGCATCGCGGGCGCCGACCGTCCCGTGACAGCGCCGTGACAGCGCCATCCTGCTCGTGACAGCAGCGCGACAGTGCCCCCGGCGCACAGTGGATGCCATGACCACTTCCACCTCACCATCCACCCTCGCGGTGCGCGCGGAGGGCCTCGTGAAGGTCTTCGGCGACAACCGCGCTGTCGACGGCGTCGACCTGGCCGTCGATGCCGGCACGGTCTACGGCGTGCTCGGTCCGAACGGGGCCGGCAAGACCACCACCATCAACATGCTCGCGACGCTGATGCGTCCCGACGCCGGTCGCGCCGAGATCTTCGGCCACGATGTCTCGCGGGAGCCGAACGTCGTCCGTCAGCTGATCGGCGTCACCGGGCAGTTCGCGTCGGTCGATGAGACGCTGTCGGCGACGGAGAACCTGATGATCTTCGGTCGGCTCCTGGGCCTGACGCGCAGCGAGGCGAAGCGCAAGGCCGAGGACCTCCTCGAGCGCTTCTCCTTGACGGATGCCGCGCGGCGGCCCTTGAAGAAGTTCTCGGGCGGCATGCGGCGTCGACTGGATCTCGCCGCATCGCTTCTGGCCCAGCCTCCGCTCATCTTCCTCGACGAACCCACCACGGGTCTCGACCCGCGCACGCGCGGGCAGATGTGGGACACGATCCGCGAGCTCGTCGCGACCGGTTCCACCGTTGTGCTCACCACGCAGTACCTCGACGAGGCCGACCAGCTCGCCGACCGCATCGCCGTGATCGACCACGGCCGGGTGGTCGCCGAAGGCACGGCCGACGATCTGAAGGCCTCCGTGGGCACCTCGTCGCTGGTCCTGCGGGTGTCCGATCCCGCCGACGCCGATGACACCCTGCGCGCGATCGGCCAGGTGCTCGGGGTGCGCGGCACCCTCTCGCCCGAAGCGGCGCGCATCACCGCACCCATGACCGACCCCGACCGCGTCACCGACCTGCTCATCACGCTGCGCGAGGCCGGCATCCACCTCACCGAGATGAGCGTGCAGAAGCCGACGCTCGACGAGGTGTTCCTGACCATCACGGGTCGACCGGCGGATGCCGCGGCCACCGACTCCGCGTCCGCCGACGCCCCCACCGCCATCACGGAGGTTCGCGCATGACCACCATCGCCCCCACCACGCTGACACCCATCACTCCGGCATCCGAGCGCCGGCTCTCCAACCGCACGAGCCTGCGCCAGAGCGTCGAGAACACCCTGACCATGGCGTACCGCGGGTTGGTGAAGATCCGTCGCACGCCCGAGCAGCTCGTCGACGTGACGGTGCAGCCGATCATCTTCACGCTGATGTTCGCCTACATCTTCGGCGGCGCGATCGCCGGCAACGTCGAGAGCTACCTGCCGGCGCTGATCCCCGGCATCCTGGTTCAGACCGTCATCACCACCTCGGTCGTGACCGGCACGCAGCTGCGCGAAGACATGGACAAGGGCGTGTTCGATCGGTTCCGCTCCCTGCCGATCGCCCGGATCGCGCCGCTGTCGGGCGCGCTGCTGGCCGATACCCTCCGCTATGCGATCGCGACGACCATCACGTTCGTGGTCGGCTTCCTCATGGGCTACCACCCTGCCGGGGGCCTCGGCTCGGTCGTTGCGGCAGGACTGCTCGTCATCGCCTGCTCGTGGGCGATCAGCTGGATCTTCGCGTTCTTCGGCGTGATCGCCCGCACCGCCTCCAGCGTGCAGGGCATCTCGATGCTCATCCTCTTCCCGCTGACGTTCCTGTCGAACGCGTACGTCCCGATCGACTCTCTGCCGGCCCCGCTCGCGTGGTTCGCGAGCATCAACCCGATCTCGCACCTGGTCACCGCCGTGCGCGACCTCGCGAACTCCGGGGTCATCGCCGGCGACTTCTGGGCGTCGCTGCTGGGCGCCGCCGTCATCGTCGTCGTCTTCGCACCGCTCACGGTGCGCGCCTACATGCGAAAGGCCTGACGCCCGTCCAGACGTTCGACCAGTGCGGTGAGCTCCGCGGGATCGGATGCCGCGGCATCCGGCCCCGCGGAGCTCACCGCATCGCGCACGGGCAGGGCGATCGGGTCGCTGAGGTCGGCGCGCCCGCGCAGCCGGTCGGCTTCCGCGAGTGCCGCCGCCGCGTCGGGGAGGCGATCTGCCGCCAGGAACCATCGGGCGAAGGCGACCGCGACATCCGACATGATCGGCTGATCGCCCGTGCGGACGGCGACCGGCGCGGCCCGTCGCAGGGCGTCCGCGGCCCCCGCCGCGTCTCCGGTGAGCAGCAGCGCGAGCGCGCGCTTGCTCTCCTGCCACGCGGCGACCTGTGCGGGAAAGCCCGCCAGTGCCTGCTGCTGTTCGAGGCTGCCGGCACGCTCCAGCTCGCGCAGGGCGGCGGCGCCGTCGCCGCGCACCAGCTCGAGCGCGGCTGCCGTCGCGGCGGCCTGGGCGACGGCTCGTTCGGAGCCGTCGGCCCGCGCGCGGGCGAGCATCTGGTCGACGCGCTGCCGGGCCTCGCCCTCGCGACCGAGACGGAGCAGGATCGACACGGAGAGCGCCTGCTGCTGCAGCAGATCGCTGACCGACGTCAGACCTTCGAGCGCCTGCGTCGACTCGTCCGCGATGCGCAGCGACTCCTCCAGGCGCCCCTGCAGCATGAGCCACTCCGATCGCATCTGGCTGGCCAGAGCCGTGCCCCACGCATCGCCGAGGTGCCGGAAGGCATCCAGCGCGCGGCCGCTGGCGTCGCCGAGCCCCTCGATGTCACCGTTGTTCTGCGCGGTCGCCGCGTTCATGACCGCGGCGAACGCCCGGCTCCAGGCGGGGCCGTCCGTCAGATCGCTCTCATCCAGCCGCAGGTACGTCGACCACGGTTCGTCTCCGCGCCGATCCTGGCGGGCGCGCAGTGCCCCGCGCAGGACGACGGGGAGGACGGCCGCGAGCTCCGAGTCGTACCTCTGCGCGGCCGCGGCGATGCGCGCCACGCTCTGCGTGGACAGGTGCGTGGTCGTCGGATCGAGCATCGTGCGCATCAGCATCGCCATGGCCGCCACCACGACATCCGCCTCGCTGGCGAGGGCGTCGGCGGGGGTCGCGGTCGCGTTCAGAACGGACGTCAGCAGATCGAACCGCTCGCGCAACTGCCAGATCCACAGCTGCGCCCGCGCCAGACGCACCTCGAGTTCGCCGTGACCGACGGAGAAGCGGGTCGCGGCAGCGAGGTTCTCCTCGTTGGCGTCGAACCAGGCGATGGCCGGCCGGGCGGCCGGGGTCCGCAGCGCCCGGTCCTGCGCGAGTGCGAGCTGCGCCATCACGGCGGCCTGGCGTCCGCGAGCGTCCTCCAGCCTGCCCGATCGGTGGAGCGCGTCCAGTCCGTACTCGCGCACGGTCTCCAGCAGGCGGTAGCGGCCGCGGGAGCGCTGCACGAGTGAACGCTCGACGAGGTCGTCGATCGCCGTCTCGGGAAGCCCGAACGCCGCCGTGACCTCGGCCAGGTCCGCGGAGGAGATGCCGTCGGGGAAGACGGCCAACGCGAGCAGCGCGTCCCGCTGCGCGTCGTCGAGCAGGCTCCAGCTCCAGTCGATGACAGCCCGCAGTGTCTGGTGCCGCGGCTCCGCCGTGCGCGGTCCTCGGTCCAGAAGCGCGAATCGATCCGCGAGGCCGTCCTCGATCTCGGCGATCGACAGCACCCGTGCCTTCGCCCCGGCGAGCTCGAGTGCCAGCGGCAGACCGTCCAGGCGCCGTGCGATGCGGGCGACGGCCTCCGTCTCGCCGGCGTCCGGCGCGTGCCCGCGGGCGGCGCGGATGCGCGCGGCCAGTAAGGCCACGGCATCGCCCTCCGGCAGCGATCCCACCGTGACGAACGCCTCGCCAGGAACGCCCAGCGGTTCGCGGCTCGTGGCCAGCAGTCGCAGCGCCGGTGCCACCCGCAAAGCATCGGTCGCCACCTGGGCGGCGTCGCTCACGACGTGCTCGGCGTTGTCGAGCACGAGCAGCAGGGGCCGGCCGGCGAGGGCGGCGAGGGCACGCTCGCGGGAGCCCTGGGCCTGCCCGACAGTGCTCTCGGACAGGCGGACGCCGCGACCGAGAGCGGTGGCGACGGCATCCCAGACGCCCCCCGCGTCGGCCGGTGCCAGCTCGACGAACACCGCGGGCGCGTGACGGCGGGCGAGCTCCAGTGCGAGAGTTGTCTTTCCCGCACCGCCGGGACCGATCAGGGTGAGCAGCCGCTCATCGGTCAGCTGAGCCTCGGCGAGGGCGAGCTCGTCGGCTCGCCCGATCAGAGGCGTCAACGCTGCCGGAATGCGTGTGTCGTCCACAGCCCCCACCGTGGGCGCGCCGTGCGGACCCGCGATCCGCTGCGCGTGCGCGCGGTCTTCGAGCAGATCGCGCCGCGCCCAGTCGAAGTCGTCCGGCACCCAGGGGTCCGCCGTCCAGAGATCGAGCGCGTTGCGCGCCAGCGCCGCGGCTCGTTCGGGGTCGTCCTCACGGCGGGCCGCCGCCACGAGGTCCTGGAAGCGGGTCAGGTCGATCTCTTCCCGGCCGAGCGTCAGACGGTAGCCGCCGGACACCGCCTCGATCGTCGCCGAGCCGAGGGCGCGGCGCAGACGCGAGACGAGGGACTGCACCGCGGCGCGCGGATCGTCGGGTGCATCGACCGGCCAGAGGTCGTCCGCCAGTGCTCGCACGGACACCGCGGCGCCCGCATCGACCGCGAGACGGAACAGCAGGCTCTCCTGCCCGCGACCGCGCGCCGGAAGAGGCCCGGCATCCCACGCCGGTCCGCCGAAGTAGGTGAGCCGCACGGCTCCACTCTAGGTGCGAGGCGCCACCTCCCTTCCGGCCCTCTCCACGACGCGGTGAAAGGATGGGGGCGTGTCCGACAAGCCTGCAGCCGACCTCGCCGACCGTGCCCGCACCACCCGGGTCGTGGTGATCGGTGGGGGGATCGCAGGTCTGGTCGCCGCGTGGGAGTGCGCTCGCATCGGCATGCCCGTCACGCTCATCGAACAGCAGCCGCGGCTCGGCGGCCGGATCGAGACGGACGAGCTGGACGGCCTCACCGTCGATCTGGCTCCCGAAGCCTTCTCGCTCTCGGCGCCCGCGCTCGCCGGGCTCCTCGATGAGCTGGGACTGCGCGCCGAGGTCGAACCGGCGCGCGATGGCTCGGTGGGTGTGGCGCTGGCCACTCCCGGCGGCCCCCGCGTGGTCACGCTGCCACCGAACCGCGCCGGGATCCCGGCCAACGTCTGGGCCGAGCCCGTGCGCCGGCTCATCGGCGGGCGCGGAGTCTGGCGCGCCTACCTCGATCGCCTGCGGCCGCCGCTGACCATCGGTCGCGAGCGGAGCCTGGGCGCGCTCGTGCGCTCGCGCATGGGAGCGCACGTCCGCGACCGGCTGGTCGCTCCGCTCACGCTGGGCACGTGGGCTGTCGACCCCGACAGGATCGATGTGGACCTGGCCGTCCCCGGCCTGAGCGCCGCGTTGACCCGCGCGGGATCGCTCGCCGGTGCCGTCGGCCAACTGCTGCCGGACGACGATGCCGAGGCGAGACGCCCGCGGCGAGCACGGCTCCGCGGGGGGCTCACGCAGCTCGTCACCGCCCTCACCGAGCGGCTGCTGCTGCTTGACGCCGACCTGCGCGTGAACGTCCGGGCGGACAGCCTGACGCAGACGCCGGACGGCTGGCTCGTCCATCTCGCCCCCGCCGACCCCGCTGAGCCAACAGGCCCGGCTGAGCCGACCGACCCGGCTGCCGCGGGAGAACCCGCCCCGCCGCTGCCCGCGGACATCGTGGTGCTGGCCGCCGGCGCGGCGACCTCCGCCGCGCTCGTGCGCGATCACGGCATCGCCCTCGAGGCTGCGCCCCTGCCCGTGCGCGACGTCGTGACCCTCGTGATGGATGCCGGGACCGCCGCCTTCGACGCTCCCGCGACGATCTATCCCGTGCCGGGAGCGATGGCGGCGGCATCCGTCATCGACGTCGGCTCCGCGTGGGCGGGCGTGCGTGCCGACGCCGGGCCCGGTCGGCGGGTGCTTCGGCTGACCTTCGATGCGGCACCGGCGGACGATGCCACGGACCTCATCGCACGCGCTGCCGCCGACGCTGCGCAGTTGTGGCCCGGAATCGGAGGCGTTCGCGCGGCCGCGCAACGGCGTGCGACGCTCGCACCGCCGGCATCCGTCCTCGGTCACGCCCAGCGCACCGCCGCGACCCGTGCGGCGATCGGTCGCCGGCACGCTCTCATCGCGGTCGGCGAGGACCTCGCCGGCGGGGGCGTATCCGCCATCGTCGCCGACACCCTCGCCGAGGTGGAACGCGTCCGTCACGAGGTGCTGTGGGGCTCCTCCTAGCACACGGCCCTCTTCAGGGACAGCCCCGTGACCGGAGGATGCCGGAATCGGAATATTGCGACTACCCTGGAGTCACGAAGCACTCCCAGCACGGACGTGAGGAGACGCCATGAAGGGCAAGATCGGAATCGTCGTGGGACTCGCCGCGGGTTACGTGCTCGGGTCGCGCGCCGGCCGCGAGCGCTACGAGCAGATCAAGGCGGGATACCTCAAGATCTGGAACACCGCCCCGGTGCAGAAGCAGGTCGCCGCCGTCAAGGACCTCGGCAAGAGCGCCGCCCTCGCTCTGCCGAGCGCCCTGTGGGACGGAGCGGTCAAGGTCACCCGTGCGGCGAGCCGCAACGGCACGCCGGGGCAGAAGCTCGACTCCGCGATCCGCGCGGGCCGGGCCTCGGCCGACGAGGTCACCCGCGGAGCGGAGAAGACGGCCGCAGAAGTGAAGAAGGCCGCCGACAAGGCCGTCGCGGACGCGAAGGCCGCGGCCAAGAAAGCAGCGGACGACTGACATGGCGACGCCTCGGGGATTCCGCGACCGCGCCGATGACAGCCTGCTGACTCTCGTCGGCGAGGTGCCGGAGCTCGTCCGCAACCTGGTGGTCGCCGAGATCGACTCGGCCAAGACGTGGGCCAAGAAGGCGGGCAAGGATGCCGGCATGGGCGGTGTCTGGTTCATCGTCGCTCTGTTCTTCCTCTTCTGGTCGCTGCCGGCGTTGGCCGCTTTCGCCATCATCGGCCTGTCGTCGTGGATGCCGGCGTGGCTCGCCAGCCTCATCGTCGTCGTCATCGCGCTCGTCGGAGCCGCCGTGTTCGCGTGGCTGGGGCTCCTGCGTTTCAAGCACCTGAGTCGTTCGACCAACCCCGTCGACGCCGTGAAGGTCGACGCGCGCATCGTGAAGGACGTGGCCGATGAGTTCTGACCAGCTGATTCCGCGCACCGCCGTCGCCCTCGGCATCACCGATCCGGTGGAGAGCGCCCGTGCGGAGCTGAAGGCCGCCCTGGCGGCGATCGAAGTCAAGGCGAACGTGCCCAAGCGGGTCGCGCAGGCCACCGATCGCGGGGTCGCCGACGCGCGTCGCTTCGCGCGGCGCAATCCTACGCAGGCCTCGCTCGCCGTGCTCGGTGCGGCTGCCCTCGTGGGACTGGCCGTCTGGGGAATCGTCCGCGCCTACACGCGCTGAGTGCCCCGTGGGGCGCGCCCGCGCGCGTTCTGACCCGCGCCGCGGGCGCTGTCAACCCCGTGTTCGAGCTATGCGTCGCCCGGGGTATGCTCGTGTCTCAGGCAGCGGCAATGGTGCGCAAGCTGCCGGCAACGACGACCCGAGCCGCGCAGCCATCGCGTTCGTGCGTGCACGAGCGCCGTTGCCGGATGCGCGAAACCGTGCGTCCCGACTGAGCATCACGAAAGTCGAGCATGATTCCTGATCCGCACGCCGCCAAGCCCCTCAAGGGGTGGCGTGTGCTCGTTCCGCGCGGGGGACCCTGGGGCGACTCCGTGGCGGCGACGCTGCGGGCGCAGGGTGCTGTGCCGGTCATCGCTCCCCTCATCAACTTCGCGCCCTCGACCGATCAGGCAACGCTCGAGCAGGCGCTCGCCGATCTCGCCGCCGGCGCCTTCGACTGGGTGACCCTCACCAGCGCCACCACGGTCGACGTCCTCTACGCCTACCGCGCCGTCATCCCCGCTTCCACTCGCGTCGCCGCGGTGGGCGAGACGACGGCCGCGGCGCTCGCCGCGGTCGGCTATCGCGTCGACCTCGTCCCCGACGAGGACAACTCGGCGGCCGGGATGGCCTCGCAGCTGATCGAGCTCGAGCCCGCGCCGCGGCGCATCCTGACGCTGCGCAGCGAGATCGCCAAGCCGGTGCTCACGCGCCGCCTCACCGAGGCGGGGCACGACGTGCGCAGCGTGGTCGCCTACCGCACGGTGGGTGTGCCGGTCACCGAGCGGATCGCCCACGACGTCGCGAGCGGCCGTATCAACGCGATCCTCGTCACCAGCGGCTCGGTCGCCGAACAGGTACGGCTGCAGTTCCCGGAGATCCCCGACGCCACCGTGATCGCCGCCATCGGACCGCGCACCGCGAAGGACGCCCGCAAGGTGGGTCTCGGTGTGAGCGCGGTGGCGCGGGAGCAGACCGTCGAGGGGCTCATCACCGCGGTGTCGAACTTCCCCCTGCCGCACGCCAAGGACGAGTTCCACCTCTGACGCCCGCTTGGCGCGCGGACCTCAGCCGAGGATCTGCGCGAGGAAGCGCGCCTGCTCCTCCCATTGGAAGGCCTGACCGCCTTCGTGCTCGTTGAAGTCGTAGACGCGGATCTGCTTGTCACCGCGGTCGATGTGGTTGTAGGCGGCGTAGACGGTCGAGGGAGGGCACACCGGGTCGAGCAGGCCGACGGAGAACAGTGCGGGCGCACTCAGGCGGCGAGCGAAGTTGACGCCATCGAAGTACGAGAGCGTGTCGAGCACGCGCTGCGTGGCGCCCCGGTGCACCGACAGGTAGCGCACCACCTCGTGGTACGGCTCGCGGTCGGTCATCCCGATCGCTCGCTCGAAATGGCAGAGGAACGGCACGTCGGGCATGACCGCGACGAGGTCCTCGCTCAGCGCTGCCGCGGCCAACGTGATGCCGCCGCCCTGGCTGCCGCCGGTGACGGCGATGCGCGCCGCATCCACCCGGGGAAGGGTGCGGGCGGCGTCGATGAGGCGCACCGCATCGGTGAACACGCGGCGGTAGTAGTAGTCCTCGGGCGATTCGATGCCGCGGGTCATGTAACCGTTGGTCGAGGGTCCCGTGCCGTGCGGATCCGGTGTCGCGCCCGGAGCGCCCCAGGTGGATCCCTGCCCACGCGTGTCCATGAACAGATGCGCGTAGCCGGCCGAGGCCCAGCCGAGCCGCTCGGTCGGAAGCCCGCGACCTCCGCCGTACCCGTTGAACTCGATGACCGTCGGCAGTGCCGCGGCGTCGTCGGAGTATCGGGGCGTGTGCAGCCACGCCTTCACGGGTTCGCCGGCGAACCCCGGGAACGTCACGTCGAACACGTCGATGGTGCTCAGCACGGTCTCCACCGGCTCGACGACGATCTCACCGCCGACGGCGCGCGACTGCGCGATCGTCCGCGCCCAGAACTCGTCGAAGTCGGCCGGCTCGCGCACCGCGGGACGGAACGCTTCGAGGGCGGGGAGGTCGAGATCGAATCGTGGCATCGGGGACTCCGTGTCGGGTGACGCCGGCGCATCGCGGCCGACGTTCCACGATATCGCCCGCGCCGAGACCGGATCGTTGCGGGGCTGTGAGCATCCGCACATGGTCGCGCTGGCAGACTGAAGTCATGGTGACCCTGCTGCTCGATTCGACGCAGCTCGAGGTCGTGCTGTCGGGCGTCGAACGCGCCCTGTCGCGGCGATCGGAGAGCGTGCGCGTCGACAGGTCTCACATCCTCCGGGTGCAGCTGACCGACGACGCCTGGACCTGGCTGCGCGGAGTGCCCAGCCCCGGCACGCAGGTGCGCGGCACCGTCGCGATGGGAACCTGGCGTTCCGCGAGCGGCAACGACTTCGTGCTGGTGCGCCGACGTCGCCCGGCGGTGGTCGTCGATCTCTCCGAGGATGCCGAGTTCGAGCGTCTCGTGCTGACGACTCGTCACGGCGTCGCCCTCGTCCAGGCGTTGCGGCTCGACGGCGACGACGCGTCGGACGTCGTCGAACTCGCCGACTCCTGACGGCCGATCAGGCCACGTCGCGGCGCCAGCTCGTCAGGTAGCCGAGACCGAGGAACACGGCGGCGTACGCCAGCAGCACCACGCCGCCGCCCCACCATGCGAGGGGTGCGGCCCCGCCTGCCCCCATCGTCGCGTAGATGCTGGAGCCGACGAGGGCGTCCGATGCCGCGCCGGGCAGGTAGGCGGTCACCCCCGACACGCCGTCGACCAGCGTCGCCACGGTGCGCGCGATGGGCTCGAGAAACTGTGTGAACGCCAGCACGCCGACGACGGCGGCGACCTGATTGCGCACCAGCGTGCCCACGCCGACGCCGATCAGCGTCCACAGGACGAAGCTCGCCACGATGCGCCCGATCATCGCCCAGGTGTCGGTCTCGCCCAGCCGCGTGTCGATTCCGAACGCCGCGAGCGCCGCCGCTCCGATCCCGACCGCCGCGACGAGCGCGACGGCGGCGTACAGCACGCCCATGACGACTGCGGCGGCCAGCTTGCCGCCGAGGGCGATCCCGCGTCGCGGCGTGGCCAGGAACGTCGGCGTCAGCGTCTTGTGCCGGAACTCGTTCGTCACGAGCAGCGTGCCGATGAGCAGGGGGAAGACGTAGCCGACCGAGGTGGCGACGCTGTAGATGAGCGGAGGAAGGCTCGTCGGCGACACCCGGGCACCGCTCGTCGTGCCGCCGGGCAGCGTGCCGCTTGCGACCGCGCCGAACACGGCGGACAGGCCGCCGGCGGTCACGCCGACATAGGCGAGCAGCACGACGGCGAGAACCCACCACATCGCCGTGGTGAACTGCTTCGTGAGTTCCGAACGGGACGCGTTGACGAGGCTCATCGCGGGTCTCCTTCCTCGGCGGCGACCGTGTCGCTGGGGTCGTCCTCGACCGCGTGGATGTACTCGGCGTCCTCGACGCCCGGCTCCGCGTCCTCCGGCGCGGCCGCGGCTGGAACGGCAGCGGCCGTGAGCGGCGGCGTGAGCGGGTCCGGAGCGGATGCCGCCGGAGCCGCCGGCGTCGGCGCCTGCACCCGTGTGCCGTTCACCAGTTCGAGGAACACCTCCTCCAGCACCGGACCGCGCCGCTGCAGGTGCGACAGGGCGACTCCGGCCGCCGCAGCGATGGCACCGAGATGGGCCGGCTCGGCGCCGCGCACGGTGAAGCCGGAGCGCAGGGGCGTGTACGCGATGCCCGCGGCATCCAGAGCATTCGCCAGCGCCGTGCGGTCGGGGGCATCGATGACCGTCGCCACGTCGTCCGCGCCGACCAGGTCGCCGATATCGCCCTCGAACACGAGCCGGCCGCGGGAGATGACCAGCAGCGCCGACACCGTCTGCTGCACCTCGGCGAGCATGTGCGAGGACACCAGCACCGTTCGTCCCTCGCTGGCCAGCTGGCCGAGGAAGCCGCGCAGCCACTTGATCCCCTCGGGGTCCAGACCGTTCGCGGGCTCGTCGAGCACCAGCACGCCGGGGTCTCCGAGCAGCGTGTAGGCCAGGCTGAGGCGCTGTCGCATGCCGAGCGAGAAACCGCCCACCTTGCGACCGGCGGCGTCGGCGAGCCCCACGAGGCCCAGGACCTCGTCCACTCGTCCGCGCGGGAGCCCGGCGGCCTGCACGGCGACGGTGAGGTGGCCGGCGGCGGTGCGCCCGGGATGGAAGCTGGAGGCCTCGAGTGCGGCGCCGACGGTCTGCAGCGGATGGCGCAGCTCCGAGTACCGCCGGCCGCCGATGGTGGCGCTGCCGGAGGTGGCGCGCACGAGCGCGAGCAGGATGCGCAACGACGTGGTCTTGCCCGCGCCGTTGGGGCCGAGGAAGCCGGTGACCCGTCCGGGCTCGACGCGGGCGGTGAAGTCGTCGACGGCGCGGACCGCACCGAATGTCTTCGTGACCCCACGGAACTCGAGGAGGTGTCCTTCGGGCATCGTCATCCTCTCGTCATCGCCGACCATCGTCGGCCGTTGCCTCCATCCTGCCCGATCGGCCCGCGCCGGCCGGGTGCCCGCGCGGGAGGCGCCGAGACCGACGGCGCGGGTAACGTTGCGAGCGTGAGCGATGCCGCCGAACCCACCGTGCTGGTCCGCACCGTCCGGGGAGTGGGCCACCTGACCCTCAACCGTCCGCGCGCCATCAACGCGCTCGACCTGGACATGATCCAGACGATCTCCGCCGCCCTGGACCGCTGGGAGCACGACGCCGACATCGAGGTGGTGCTGCTGGACGGTGCGGGCGAGCGGGGCCTGTGCGCCGGGGGAGACGTGCGGGGCCTTCGCGAGTGGATCGTCGCCGGCCGGGTCGACGAGACCGCGCACTTCTTCCGCGCCGAGTACGCCCTGAATCTGCGTATCGCCACGTATCCGAAGCCGATCGTCGTCGTCGCCGACGGTGTGACGATGGGTGGTGGCATCGGGCTGGCCGGCCACGCGGCGGTCCGTGTCGTCACGGAACGCTCGCGCCTGGCCATGCCCGAGACACGGATCGGTTTCACGCCGGATGTGGGTGGCTCGTGGCTGCTGGCGCATGCGCCCGGACGGCTCGGCGAGTACCTCGCGCTGACCGGCGAGGCGATGGATGCCGCGGACGCCCTCGCTGCCGGCTTCGCCGATGCGCTGGTGCCGAGCGAGCGGATCGGAGACCTCCGCGGCGCGCTCGCCGATCGTGCCGATCCGGCGACCCCGGCCGAGATCGTGCTGCTGTTCGACGAGACGCCGGGGCCGTCGCGGCTCGTCGCGGCCCGTTCGTGGATCGACGATGCCTTCGCCGCCGACACCGTCGCCGAGATCATCGCGCGGCTGCGTGAGCGGCCCGAGCCGGATGCCGTCGCCACCGCCGAGACGCTCGCGGCGCTCGCGCCCACCGCGTTGACCGTCACGCTGGCCGCCGTCCGTGCCGCCCGGCGGTTGCCGGATCTTCGCGCCGCGCTCGCGCAGGAGTACGGGCTCGTGCTGTGGTTCGCCCAGACCCAGCCCGACCTGCCCGAGGGCATTCGCGCGCAGCTGGTCGACAAGGACCGCGACCCGCACTGGCATCCGGCCGCGTTCGACGACCTCGAGGACGGGCTGGCAGAGCGGGCGCTCGCGTGGGAGCCGCCGCTGGCGCTGTGGGAACCGTGATGAGCCGGACCCGATCTTCGCGCAGATGGTCGATCGGCGTCGCGATCGACCAGTTCTTCTTCGTCTTCGCGGGGCTGGCGGCCATCTGGCTCGCCTATCTGGGCTTCACCGAGAGCTTCGCGGTCGGATGGTGGGGCATTCTCGGCTTCCTGCTGTTCTGGTTGCTGCTGGCCTACCTCGTCCTGCCCCGACTGCATCGGATCCTCACGACGATCTACGTGCCCGACTACTTCATCGGACGTGCGCGCACGAGTGACGGCCTTCTCGGCGATCCGGTCAACCTCGCCTTTCTGGGAGAGGGCGCGCAGATCGAGCGAGCGATGCGGGCATCGGGGTGGACGAAGGCAGATCCCGTCACCTTCGCGTCGTCGAGGCGCATCGTGACCTCGACCCTGCGCCGCCGCAGCTACCACGAGGCTCCGGTGAGCCCCCTGTTCCTCTTCGGTCGCCAACAGGACTTCGCCTACCAGCAGGAGGTCGACGGCAATCCGGCTCAGCGCCACCACGTGCGCTTCTGGAAGTGCCCGGACGGCTGGCTGCTGCCCGGAGGCCGGCGCGTCGACTGGTTGGCTGCGGGCACGTTCGACACCTCGGTGGGCCTGTCGCTGTTCACCCTGCAGGTCACCCACCGCATCGACGCCGACACCGACGTCGAGCGCGATCACATCGTCGCGACCCTCCGCGCCGGAGAGCCAGCCGTGCTCGTGGACGTGATCGCGGACTTCTCCACCGGGTACCACGCCCGCAACGGCGGCGGCGACAGCATCCGCACCGACGGTGACCTGCCGGTGGTCGACGTGCGTGCGGTGGTCGTCGCGGAGGAGGCGGGCGCATGAACGAGCACCGTCCGATGCGGCCGGAGCGCCGACCGTCCTACGAGCCGGTGACCCGACTGCTGCAGCCGGTCGCCCGCGACCCGAAGATGCCGCGTCCGTCGACGACGGTGGCGGGTGCGGCGCTGGTGCTGCTGAGCGCCGTCGTCGGGATCGCCTCGATGGTCGAGCTGGGGCTGAACTGGCACAGCTACGCCAGCCAGCTCGTCCTGGACCTCGACGGCGTCGACGTCACGCCGGATCTGGCGGACGCCTCCCTCGCCGTTCTGCTGGCCGTCGTCGGCGTCGGGGTCGCGATCCAGCTCGTGTGCGCGATCCTGCTCTTCCTCGGCAGCAATCTCGCGCGCGTCGTCGTGATGAGCGTCGCGACCCTGTCGATCGCCACCACTTTCGCGAGCTGGTGGGCGCGGGATCAGGAGATCACCCTGTTCACCACCCTGCCCACGCTGGCGCTCGACATCCTCGTGCTGCTCGCCCTGTCCAGCCGCAGCGCCGCCGCCTACGCCCGCCGCAACGAGAAGCGCTGAGAGGTCCCGTGTTCGACAGTCCGCTCTCCGCGTCCGCCTACGAGGTGCTCGGCGTCGCCCCGGATGCCGCGGAGGAGGACCTCCGCAAGGCGTATCGACTGCGGCTGCGTCAGTCGCATCCCGACACCGGGGGCGACGCCGCCCGCTTCGTCCAGGTCCAGCGCGCGTGGGAGCTCGTCGGCACGCCGGATGCCCGGAGCGCCTACGATCGCGGTCACGGTTTCGGCGCCTCGGCGCCGGCATACGGTCCGGACGGCGCCGACGGTGACGGCAGCGGCGCCGGCACGAGCTGGCGTCCGCCGTCGCGACCGGCCGACACGCGCCCGCGGGCGCGTTCGTTCGGTCAGCCCGGGGGCTGGCGCCGCGAGCGCTACCTCGATCTCATCCGCGAGTGGGCGGGGCGCGGCACCGAGCTGCCCGACCCCTACGACCCGGCGCTGGTGCGCGCGGCCCCGCGCGAGCTGAAGCGGATGCTCGCGGATGCCCTCGCCGAAGAGGCCAGCGCGCGTGTCATCGGCGACCTGGGAATGGGGTACACGGTGTGGCACGACGTCGCCGTCGACCCGCGTGATCCGTCGCTGAAGGTCGATCACATCGTGCTGGGACCCAGCGGCCTCTACGCTCTGCTCAGCGAGGATCTCGGTGGTCCGGTGCGGCTGCGCCGCGGTGAGCTGATCGGTGACGGTGTCGAGGGTTCTCCGATCGCCGACCTGGTCGCGGGGGCGCGCGTGCTGGCGCGCGCAGCGCGCGTCCGTTTCAGCGGCGCGATCGTGGTGCTGCCCGACGACGACGTCGTCAGCGCGATCGAGGAGATCGGCAAGGTGCGCTCGCTGCCGGTCGCGGTCGTCGCCCGTTCGGCGTTGGCGACAGTGCTCCGGCGGGGCCTGACCGGGGCCCGCGACATCGGCGGCAACGAGCTGTTCGATGTGCGCACACGCCTGCAGCAGACCGTGCGCTTCGTGTGATCCGCTGAGCGGCGCGCGGGCGCCGTCTAGGGTGAGGACATGGACCCCGCCGGCTGGACCTTCGTGATCCTCGGGCTCGCCGTCGTCGCCTTCGTCAGCGGACGGGTGCCGCTGGCCCTCGTCTCGGTCGGGGTCGCCCTCGCGCTCTGGGCGACCGGCGTGCTCACGCTGGGCGAGGCCTTCGCCGGATTCGGCGATCCGACGGTGCTGTTCATCGCCTCCCTGTTCGTGGTCAGTGAGGCGCTGGATGCCACCGGCGTCACGGCATGGCTGGGCCACCAGGTCGTCACCCGCGCGGGCACGGGCAGAGCGCGCCTCACCGTGATCATCGGTCTGCTGGCCGCCGTGCTCACGGCCTTCATCTCGATCAACGGCGCGGTGGCCGCGCTGCTGCCGGTCGTCGTCGTGGTGGCGGTCCGCGCCGGCATCCTCCCCTCGAAGCTCCTCCTCCCGCTCGCCTTCGCCGCGAGCGCCGGGTCGCTGCTGACCCTCACCGGGACCCCGGTCAACATCGTCGTCAGCGAGGCTGCGGTCGCCGCCGGAGGCCGGGAGTTCGGCTTCTTCGAGTTCGCTCTCGCCGGCATCCCCCTCGTGCTGCTGACCGTCGCGATCGTCGCGCTCGGCGGCGGACGCCTGCTCGCGGCCCGCACCGCGGAGCGGCTGGCCGACCTCGCCCCCGATCCGCGTGAGCACGCCCAGACCCTCCGCGACAGCTACGACGTCGACCTCGACACCGTGCGCCTGTTCAGCGTGCGGGAGGGTGTCGCCGAGGTGCTCGTCGCGCCGCGCTCGCGGCTCATCGGCCGCACCGTGTCGGTGGGAATGACGACACGCGACGAGAACCTGGTGATCCTGGCGGTGCGCCGCGGAGACGACGACGGACCGAACGCGTCGCGGGAGACCGGCGTCGCCGGCGCTCTCGTGCTGCAGGCGGGCGACGCGGTGCTCGTCCAGGGACCGTGGGCGGCACTGACGCGCTACGCGCAGTCGCCGGACGTCATCGCGGTCACGCCGCCGCAGACGCTGCAGCGCGCGGTGCCCTGGGGGCGCGGGGCCAAGCGCGCGATCGGCATCCTCGCGGTCATGGTCGTGCTCCTGGCGACCGGTCTGGTCCCGGCCCCGGTGGCGGGACTGCTGGCCGCCGGCGCTCTCGTGCTCACCGGTGTGCTGACCGTCCCGCAGACCTATCGGTCCATCTCGTGGACGACGGTCATCCTCATCGCCGGCATGATCCCCCTGTCCTCCGCCTTCGTGTCCACGGGCGCCGCCGACGTCGTCGCCGCCGCCGTGCTGCGCGTCATCGGTTCCGGCTCACCGCAGGTGGCGCTGCTCGTGCTGTGCCTGCTGACCATGGTGCTCGGACAGTTCATCTCGAACGTCGCCACGGTCCTGGTGGTGATCCCGATCGCCGTCGCGATCTCGCAGACGCTCGGCGTCAGCGTGCAGCCGTTCATGATGGCGCTGACGGTCGCCGGTGCGGCGGCCTTCCTCACCCCCGTCGCGACGCCCGTCAATCTCATGGTGATGCAGCCCGGCGGCTATCGGTTCGGCGACTACGGCAAGCTGGGGCTGCCCCTGATGGTCGTGTATCTCGCCGTCGCCGTGCTCTACGTCCCGCTGATCTGGCCGTTCTGAGGGGCTCAGCCGGCGAGACCCCACAGCTGCAGGGGATGGGTGAGCCGCCACCACGCGTCGGGGTCGGGGATGTCCGCGGTCAGATGGACGCCCACGGTGACCGCATCCAGAGGTCCGCGCACGAGGACCTGGCCGACGGGGGCGTTCGCCGTTCGGGCGCTCCCGAGGTCGAGGGTGGTCGTCGCCGTCGCGGCGGCACCGTTCCAGAGGATCACGGCCGCGTCGGCATCCGTCACGATGTTCGCCGTCGCGCCCCATGCCGTGCTGACGACGCCGGCGAGGGTGCCGGCCGGCATGGTCTTGGGCGTCGAGACCTCCGCCGCGACCTCCGTCAGCAGGCGCGCCGTCGCCTGGTCCCGCGCCTCGCCGGTGGGCTGACCGAGCGCCGTGGCGTAGACCCGCACCGTCGTGGTGCCGACCGTGATGTCCTTCGCGGCGAGGAGGTTGTAGGAGTCGGCGAGACTGCCCGTCTTGAGCCCGACCACGCCGGGGTCGCTGAGCAGGTCGTTCGTGTTGGTCACCTCGCCCGCGCCGGGCAGCTCGACCGTGCGGGTGCGGGCGATCTCCGCGACCACCGGGTGGGCGAGGGCGAGCTGCGCCAGGGTGACCAGGGCGGCCGGCTCGGCGGTGTTGGCGGGGTCGATTCCCGTCGGCTCCGACAGCGTGATGGCCCCGAGGCCGTGCCGGTCCAGCCATGCTCGCGCGGCCCGGGCGAAGACCTCGTCGGTCGGCCAGAGGGTGCTGGCGAGTCGATTCGTGTAGTTGCCGGCCGAGCCCACGAGGATGCCCTGCAGCATCTGGTACTCGGTGAGCGAACCGCCGACCGGGACGTCGAGGGCCGACTCGTCTTCGGACAGGTAATCCCAGTAGGTGTCGCGGTCGCGTGAGGTGAAGGTGAACTCCGGGCCGCTCTGCCCGACCGCGAGCGGCATCTCGTCGAGGATCATGAGTACCGTGACCACTTTCGAGATGCTCGCCATCGAGACGGGAGCCGGCGAGGATGCCGCGACGGCATCGATGCCCGCCACGCCCGCCGCACCGGCCCCCGCGGCGGGCCAGGTCACCGCCGACGCCGTCGCGACGGGCCCGTCGGGCGTGATCTCCCGCACGGTCGGCGCGACGGCCCACAGCGGCCACAGCAGCGTCGCGGCCACGTAGACGCCGCAGACGCCGACGGTGGTGAGCACCGGCATGACCACGCCGGCGCGCAGCGGTGACCGGCGCGGTCGCCTGGCCAGCAGATCGGGCGCGCCGGCGGACGACGACGGGGTGTCCGCCGCGCCGGTGACGGTCTCCTCGTCGACCCATCCCAGCGCCTGACGTCCCTCGCGGTTGCGGACGACGACGGGGTCGATCGGTGCGGTGGACGTGCGCGCCGCGCGGCGCGACGGCGGGGGCGCGTCGTCCGAGGTCACCCGCCCAACGTACCCGTTCGCCGCTATACTCGAGCGCACAACCACGGGAGTCCGGTGAGCCGGGCTGAGAGGAAGCGATCCACGCTTCGACCGTCGAACCTGATCCGGATCATGCCGGCGCAGGGAGGAGAGAATATGCACGCGTCTGCGTCCCCGTCCACCGCCACCTCGTCGGATGCCGCGGCATCCCGTTCCCGCATCGGTGTCGGCCGTCTGCGCTGGAGAGTCGTCGACATCGTCGTCGCCAGCGTCATCGGCGTCGCATCGGGCCTGATCTTCCTGCTCTGGAACATCGGCTACCTCGGCCCCAAGAGCCTGCTCGACCCGCTGCTGCCCGGCATGCAGGGCCTGCTGGACGGTCCGTGGTTGTTCGCCGGCGTGCTCGGAGCGCTCATCATCCGCAAGCCCGGAGCGGCGCTGTACACCGAGACGCTCGCCGCCGTCGTCTCCGCCCTCGTCGGCAACCAGTGGGGCGGCTTCCTCACTCTGGAAGCCGGGCTGGTCCAGGGGCTCGGAGCCGAGCTCGTCTTCCTGCTGTTCCTCTACCGGGCGTGGAAGCTGCCGGTCGCGATCCTCGCCGGAGCCGGCGCGGCGATCGCGGGGGGCATCAACAACCTGATCCTCTGGTACGCCGGGGCCGACGCCGCGTTCACCGTGATCTACATGATCTGCACCACCCTCTCGGGCGCCGTCATCGCCGGAGCCCTGTCGTGGGTGCTCGCCCGGGGCCTTGCCGCGACCGGCGCACTGGATCGTTTCGCCGTGGGGCGCGAACGCCGCGACCTCGTCTGACGTGGCGGTCGACCTCGGCGGATCGGTCGCGCCGGCAGCGGTCAGCGCCCACGGATGGGGCTGGCGACATGCGTCACGGCGGGCCTGGGCGGTGCGCGACGTCTCGTTGCGCATCGACCCGGGTGAGCGCGTGCTCCTGCTCGGCGCTTCCGGCGCGGGCAAGTCGACCCTGCTCCAGGGACTTGCCGGGGTGCTGGGCGGCGACGAAGAAGGAGAGTCGGCGGGAGCGCTGCTGATCGACGGGGCACCGGCCGCGGCGGCGCGCGGACGGGCGGGCCTCGTGCTGCAGGACCCGGACGCGCAGGTGATTCTGGCGCGGGTGGGCGACGACGTCGCCTTCGGATGCGAGAACCTGGGCGTGCCGCGCGAGGAGATCTGGCCGCGGGTGCACGCCGCACTGGATGCCGTGCGGCTGGACGTCGGCATCGACCGGCCCACGCACGCGCTGTCGGGCGGGCAGAAGCAGCGGCTCGCCCTCGCCGGCGCGCTGGCCATGCGCCCGGGGCTGCTGCTGCTGGACGAGCCGACCGCCAACCTCGACCCGGTGGGCGTCGCCGACGTCCGCGACGCCGTGGGACGCATCCTCGACGCCACCGGGGCGACGCTCGTGGTCGTGGAGCATCGCGTCGACGTCTGGCTGCCCCTCGTGGACCGGGTGATCGTGCTCGGGGCCGACGGCCTTCTCGCCGACGGCCCCCCGCAGAGCGTGCTCGGCGCGCGGGCCGCGGAACTCGCCGATGCGGGCGTCTGGGTTCCCGGCATCCCTCCGGCCGTGCCGCCCCCGCCCGCTGCCGGCGCGGGCGAGGGGTTGCTGCGCGCGCGGGAGCTGGCCGTCGCGCGGGGGCGCGGCGCCCCGGTCGCGACCGGCATCGATCTCGAGCTCCGCGCCGGTGAGGTGCTCGCGATCACGGGACCCAACGGCGCCGGCAAATCGACCCTCGGGCTCACCCTCGCGGGACTGCTGCGCCCGGCATCCGGCGAGCTGTCGGCCTCCGCGCCGCTCGCCGCCGGCGCTGCGCCGACGCCGATCGCGTGGCGCTCACGTGAGCTTCTCACACGCATCGGCACCGTCTTCCAGGACCCGGAGCACCAGCTGCTCGCCCGGTCGGTGCGCGGCGAGCTCGAGGTCGGGCCGCGCGCGCTCGGGATGGACGCGGCCGCCTGTGCCGCCCGCGTCGACGAGCTCCTGGAACGCTTGCGGCTGACCGCGCTGGCCGCCGCCAACCCGTACACGCTGTCGGGAGGGGAGAAACGCCGACTCACCGTCGCCGCCGTCCTCGCCACCGCCCCGCGTGTGCTCGTGCTGGACGAGCCGACCTTCGGTCAGGACGCGCGCACGTGGGCGGAGCTGGTCGCGCTGCTCGCGCGCCTGCGCGACGACGGATCGGCGATCGTGGCGATCACCCACGACGACGCCGTCGTCGACGCGCTCCACGCCCGCCGTTTCGCCCTGGGTGCGGAGGCGGCGGCATGAGCCTGCTTGCCGCGAACACGCGCACCCGGCCCGGCATCGTCGCACAGCTCAACCCGGTCGCCAAGCTCGCCGCCAGCGCCGTGATCGCCCTGCCCCTGATCGTGACACTGGACTGGGTGTCGGCTGCGGTCGCGCTGGCGCTGGAGAGCGTCCTCTTCCTGTTCGCGGGGCTGCGCTGGCGCGAGTTCTGGATGCGGACGTGGCCGGTGTGGCTGGCCGCGCCCCTGACGGCCCTGACGATCGCGCTCTACGGCGCGGCGTCCGGGCAGGTCTACGTCGAGTGGTTCGTCGTGCGCATCAGCGAGGGCTCGCTCACGCTCGCCGTCGCGACCTTCTTCCGCGTGCTCGCCGTGGCTCTGCCCTCGGTCGTGCTGTTCGTCACCGTCGATCCCACCGATCTGGCCGACGGGCTCGCCCAGGTCTGGCACCTGCCCGCGCGCTTCGTGCTCGGCGCGCTGGCGGGACTGCGGATGGTCGGACTGTTCCTCGAGGACTGGAGGGCTCTCGAACTGGCCCGCCGGGCCCGCGGCATCGCCGATCAGGGTCGGATTCGACGCTTCGCCGGCATGGCGTTCGCCCTGCTCGTGCTCTCCATCCGGCGCGGCTCCAAGCTCGCCACCGCGATGGAGGCCCGCGGCTTCGGTGCTCCCGGTCGACGAACCTGGGCCCGCCTCTCCCGCTTCGGCCGGCGGGAGTGGATGCTCGTGGCGGTGGGCGTCGCGATCTCGGCGGTCTCCGTGTCGGTCGCCGTCGCCGCGGGCACGTGGAACTTCATCCTCGGCCCGCGTTGAGCGGCAGCTCCACGACGCGGCGGGCGAGCGCCTCCTCGACGACCAGTTCGGTGATCAGCCCCGCCGCCAGCGCGCCGCGCAGCGCAGCGATCTTGGACAGGCTCGACACGGCGCACAGGCGACGAGGGATACGGCGGATGACGTCGAAGGAAGGCCCGCTCGAGCGGTCGTTGAGCTCGATGCCGGAGGTCGAGCCGTCCAGTCGGTAGAACACGGTGGCGCAGTCGCCGACGACACCGTCGCGCAGCAGCATCCTCAGGTCCTCCCCGGTCAGATAGCCGCCGGCATAGACGTGCGAGGGAACGTCGGCCTGGGGGGAGCCCAGCCCGAACACGAACACCTGCACGCGCGCCTGCGCGTCCACCACGCGGCGGATGGAGCGCTCTCGCCACAACAGCTGCTTCGTGTGCGGGTCGTCGAACAGGGCGGGAACGGGAAACTGCTGGACGTCCGTGCCGAACGCCTGGCCGAAGCGCTCCAGAATGGCACCCGAATAGCTGATGCCGGAGGTCGACTCGTTCGCGGCGCCGTTCATCTGCACGATCTGCGATTCGTGCAACCGTTTGGTGGGCAGGTGGCGGGCGATCGCCGACACCGTCGCGCCCCAGGCGATGCCGATGCTCGCCTGCGGGTCGAGCGTGGTCGACAGGACGTGCGCCGCGGTGCGCGCGGTGCGCTCCAGACGCTCGGCGTCGGTCGAGCGCGGCGGCGTGCTGACGACATGCACGGAGATGCCGTAGCGCTCGGACAGCCGCCGGGCGACGACGCTCGTGGCCTCCTGCGGCGAATGGACCGTGATCTCCACCAGGCCGATCTCACGGGCGTGCGCGATCAGGCGCGAGACCGACGATCGCGACAGCTTCATCTCGGCGGCGATCTGCTCCATCGTCTGGTCCTGCACGTAGTACAGCTGTGCGGCGTGCAGCGCGTCCCGGGCTCGCGCCTCGGCGTCGGTTTCGATGCTCACGGGTCCTCCTGATCATGCACATTCGTGCAGAGTGCGGGCTACGATGCACGTATGTTCAGATCGTTTGCGCGTTCGTTCACCGACGTTTCAGTGTAGATCCGTTCCACCGTGAAAAACGCGCGGCGAGACACTGCGAAGCCGCGGAAGGAAGAGCGATGACCGAGTCGAAGGCGACGATCCGTCCGAACATCCAGGCCCTGAAGGACCGCCCCCACGCGGAAGTTCTCATCATCGGGGGTGGAATCAACGGCATCGCGACGTTCCGCGACCTCGCGCTGCAGGGCGTCGACGTCGCCCTCGTGGAACGCGACGACTACGTGAGCGGCGCGTCCTCGGCATCCAGCCACATGATCCACGGCGGTGTGCGGTATCTGGAGAACGGCGAGTTCCGCCTCGTGAAGGAGTCGGTGACCGAGCGCAACCGGCTCGTGCGCAACGCGCCCCACTTCGTGCGCCCGCTGCCCACGACGATTCCGATCCACCGCACCTTCTCGGGCATCCTCACTGCGCCCTTCCGTCTGCTCGTCACGCACGGCCGCGGCAAGCCGAGCGAGCGCGGTGCGCTGCTGATCAAGCTCGGTCTCGTCATGTACGACACCTTCTCGCGCGCCGGGGGTGCCGTGCCGCGCCACCGCTTCCACGGCCGTCGCCGCTCGCGCGAGCTGTTCCCCGACCTCGACGACCGGTTCCGCTACACCGCGACCTACTACGACGCCTCGATGCACGACCCCGAGCGGCTCGCGCTCGACGTGCTGCGCGACGGCGCCCGGGAAGAGTCCGCGCGCGCCGCGAACTACGCGCCCGTCGTCGGCGCCGACGGCACGGCGGTCATCATCCGCGACGCCGTCACCGGCGAGGAGTTCCCCTTCACTGCCGACGTCGTCGTCAACACGAGCGGCCCCTGGACCGACATCACCAATGACGCTCTGGGCACCCCCACCCGATTCATGGGCGGCACGAAGGGCTCGCACATCGTCCTCGAGAATGCGGAGCTGCTGGAGGCGACCCGCGGCAACGAGATCTTCTTCGAGGCGGCCGACGGTCGGATCGTGCTGATCTACCCGCTCAAGGGCCGCGTCATGGTCGGCACGACCGACATCGACGCCGACCCCTCGACCCCGACCGTCTGCACCGACGACGAGATCTCGTACTTCTTCGACCTCATCGCACAGGTCTTCCCGCACATCACGGTGGACCGCTCGCAGATCGTCTACACCTTCTCGGGCATCCGTCCGCTGCCGCGCCACGACGACCTCGCGCCGGGCTTCGTGTCGCGCGACTACCGCATCGAGAAGGCGCGCCTGGGTGGGGCCGACGGCGTTCCGGTGATGAGCCTGGTCGGCGGGAAGTGGACCACCTTCCGCGCCCTCGCCGAGCACCTGTCCACCGAGGTGCTCGCCGCTCTCGGACGCCCGCGTCGGATCTCGACGCTCGACCTCGCGATCGGCGGCGGCGCCGGATACCCGCGCACCGACGCCGACCGGTCCCGCTGGCTCGAAGCTCACCGCGGAGCCCACAGTGCCGCCTTCGCCGATCGCATGCTGGAGCGCTACGGCACCTACGCCACCGAGATGCTCGCAACGCTGCCGGTCAACCAGCGTCCGCTCGAGCACGCCCCGGGCTATTCGGCGGAGGAGATCGCCTTCCTGGCCGAGCGCGAGGAGGTGGTCACGCTCATCGATCTGCTCCTGCGCCGCACGCACATCGCCTTCGTCGGTGGTGTCACCGCCGAGACCCTCGCCGAGGTCGCCGAGGCGGCGGCCCCGGTTCTCGGATGGGATGCCGATACCACTCGTGCCCAGATCGACGACGCGGCCCGCGTGCTCCAGGAGCGGCACCGCATCGACGTCGAGACCTCCCACCTTGCGCCCTTGAGCGCATGAGAGGCAGGAGGAGCCGCTTCTAGAATCCGGCGCGGCCTGACGCCGGCATCCCCTCAGGTCATTCTTCCCGCCCGGCGACGTCGCCGGGGGAACCTCTGCAGAAAGGTCAATGCTGACATGCAAGACATCAATCTCGGGCTCTACTTCGTGTCAGAGCTCGTCGGGACGGCGATGCTGCTCCTGCTCGGCGGTGGCGTCGTCGCCAACGTCATTCTCGCCAAGTCGAAGGGCTTCGGCGGCGGCACGCTGATGATCAACTGGGGTTGGGGTCTGGCGGTGTTCGCGGGGGTGCTGGTCTCGTCGTACTCCGGTGCGCAGCTGAACCCCGCGGTGTCGATCGCGCTGCTGATCGCCGGAAAGATCGGCGTCGCACAGTTCTTCGTGGCCATCGCCGCGCAGCTGGTCGGTGCGTTCATCGGTGCCGTGCTCTGCTGGCTCGCCTACAAGCAGCACTTCGACGAAGAGCCGGACGCGGCCACCAAGCTGGGCGTCTTCTCCACCGGTCCCGCCATCCGCTCCTACGGCTGGAACCTGGTCACCGAGGTCATCGGCACCTTCGTGCTCGTGTTCGTCATCTTCGCGTTCGCCGACTACGGTGACGTCCAGATCGGCACGCCGGGCGCCCTCGGCCCGCTCACCGCGGTCCCCGTCGCCCTCCTCGTGGTCGGCATCGGCGCCTCGCTCGGTGGCCCGACCGGCTACGCCATCAACCCCGCCCGTGACCTCGGTCCCCGCATCGCGCACGCGATCCTGCCGATCAAGGGCAAGGGTTCCAGCGACTGGTCGTACGCGTGGGTCCCCGTCGTCGGCCCGCTGCTCGGTGGCACGATCGCCGCGCTCGCCGCTCCGGCGCTGCTGCACCTCGCGCACATCTGATCCGTTCCCGATCCTCAACACAGACACCTAGACAAGGACGTCCACTCATGAGTGACTACATCATCGCCCTCGACCAGGGCACCACCTCCAGCCGCGCGATCGTCTTCGACAAGAAGGGCTCGATCATCTCCGTCGGCCAGAAGGAGCACGAGCAGATCATGCCGCGCGCCGGCTGGGTCGAGCACGACCCGATCGAGATCCGCGACAACATGCGCGAGGTCATCGGCATCGCGCTCGGCCGTGCGAACCTGACACGGCACGACATCGCCGCGGTCGGCATCACGAACCAGCGTGAGACCGCCGTCGTGTGGGACAAGAACACCGGCATCCCGGTGTACAACGCGATCGTCTGGCAGGACACGCGCACCCAGCCCATCGTCGACCGGCTCGCGGGCGACGCGGGAGTCGAGCGCTACAAGGACATCGTGGGCCTGCCGCTGGCCACGTACTTCTCGGGCACGAAGATCGTCTGGATCCTCGAGAACGTCGAGGGGGCGCGCGAGAAGGCCGAAGCCGGTGACCTGATCTTCGGCACGACCGACACGTGGGTGCTCTGGAACCTCACCGGCGGACCCGACGGCGGCGTGCACGCGACCGACGTCACGAACGCCTCGCGCACGCTCTTCATGGATCTGAAGACGCTCGAGTGGCGCGACGACATCCTCGCCGACTTCGGTGTGCCGCGCTCGATGATGCCCGAGATCCGCTCCTCCAGCGAGGTCTACGGCGAGGCGCGCGACACCTCGCTGCTGCGCGAGACCCCGGTGGCCGGTATCCTCGGCGACCAGCAGGCGGCGACCTTCGGTCAGGCCGCGTTCGACGCGGGCGAGAGCAAGAACACGTACGGCACGGGCAACTTCCTCATCTTCCAGACGGGGACCGAGATCGTGAAGAGCGAGAACGGCCTGCTCACGACCGTCGGCTACAAGCTGGGCGACGGGCCCGCGCACTACGCGCTCGAGGGATCGATCGCCGTCACCGGATCGCTGATCCAGTGGTTGCGCGACCAGCTGGGCATCATCTCCTCCGCCCCCGAGGTGGAGGAGCTCGCCGCCAAGGTCGAGGACAACGGCGGCGTGTACTTCGTCCCGGCATTCTCGGGCCTGTTCGCGCCGTACTGGCGTCCCGACGCCCGCGGTGCGATCGTCGGTCTCACCCGCTACGCGAACCGCAACCACATCGCCCGCGCTGCGCTGGAGGCCACCGCCTTCCAGACGCGCGAGGTGCTGGATGCCGTCAACGCGGACTCCGGTGTCGACCTCACCGAGCTCAAGGTCGACGGCGGCATGATCGCCAACGACACGCTGATGCAGTTCCAGGCCGACATCCTGGGCGTTCCGGTCGTGCGGCCGGTGGTCGCCGAGACCACCGCCCTCGGTGCGGCCTACGCGGCCGGTCTCGCGGTCGGGTTCTGGAACGACCTCGACGAGCTGCGGGCGAACTGGCAGGAAGACAAGCGCTGGACGCCGAACGACGACGTCGCCGAGCGCGAGCGTCAGCTGCGCCTGTGGAAGAAGGCCGTCACTAAGTCGATGGACTGGGTCGACGCCGACGTGAACTGATCTGACGCACACCGCGGACGCGCGGCATCCATCCGGGGGGAAGGATGCCGCGCGTTCGCGCGTTCGCGCGGCGGGTCGTCACCCGACCCGAGAGTCACCGCCCGATCCGCGAGTCACCACGCGTTTCGCGAGTCACCACGCGTTTCGCGAGTCACGACGCGTTTCGCGCAAAAGCGACGGTGATTCGAAGCACGAGTGGTGATTCGCGGGTGGATGCCACGCACTCGACCGAGCAGCGGATCGGCCTCGTCGAACATCAGCGGGTGGGTCATGGGGTCATCCTGCCGCGCCGTCACGTCGCGTTCCAGAGGTCTCGGTAGTACGCGAGACGCTGTCGGGGGCGATGCCGTACGCGTCGATGAGCGTGCGCTCCCACCCGGGTCCGCAGTTCCGCGTCGTGCTCATCGCGGCGACGGCGATGTCGACATCCACGATCCGCGTCGGGAGGGACCAGTCGAAGGGGCAGTCGTCGACGGGAAGGGCCTCGTGCAGCGCGCGCGGACCCGGGCGGGAACGGCCAGATCCGCGGAGGGGGTGCTCACGCGGCGTCCGTGAGGAGGTGCTGCAGGATGACGGCCTGATTGTGCTGCTCGTCATGGGCGGCGTACAGGAGGGTTGTCGTCGTGTGGTCCGCGACGGTGCGACTCAGCTCGTCGAGCGCCGGCGCGCCGGCGAGCTCGGCGCGGTAGTGGTCGGCGAAATCGGGCCACGGCAGGCCCCCGTGATGGAACGCCGTCCGCAGCGCGTCGGACGGTGCGACGTCCTTCTCCCACAGGTCGATCGCGGCGCGCTCCTTCGACAGCCCGCGCGGCCAGAGCCGGTCGACGAGCACACGGAAGCCGTCGTCGGGTGCTGGCGGTTCGTACACGCGCTTGATCCTCACGTCCATGCGCTCCAGTCAACGCGGTATCGGACGGCGGCGCCACCCCCTCCATGCTGTGGGACTGGGTGTCTGTGCTTTTGGTACTCGATCCCATCGCCTAGGCTGGACGAGGAGTTCGAAGGAGAGCACACATGGACATCAGCGGAGCATCGGCCCTCGTCGCCGGTGGCGCGAGCGGACTCGGGTTCGCGACCGCCCGCCGTCTCGCCGACGCCGGAGCGCACGTCGTCATCGTCGACCTGCCCACATCTCCCGGAGCCGACCGCGCGGCCGAGATCGGGGGCACGTTCGCCCCCGCCGACGTGACCGACCCGGGCCAGGTCGCCGCCGCCGTCGCCACCGCGGGCGAGCACGGCCCCCTCCGCGTCGTCGTCAACTGCGCCGGCATCGCCCCGCCCGCGAAGGTGCTCGACCGCGAGGGGGCGCCCACCGACCTCGCCCACTTCGAGAAGATCGTCCGTGTCAACCTCATCGGCACGTACAACGTCATCTCCCAGGCATCCGCCGCCATCGCGAATACCGAGCCGACCGACGGCGGCGACCGCGGCGTCATCGTCAACACCGCATCCGTCGCCGCGTTCGACGGCCAGATCGGGCAGCCGGCCTACTCGGCATCCAAGGGCGGGGTGCACGCCATGACGTTGCCGATCGCGCGCGAGCTCGCCCGCTACGGCATCCGCGTCTGCACGATCGCCCCCGGCATCATGGAGACCCCGATGCTCGCGGGCCTGCCCGAAGCGGCCCAGCAGAGCCTCGGCCAGCAGGTGCCCTACCCGCAGCGGCTCGGGCGGCCTGACGAGTACGCCTCGCTCGCGCTCGAGATCGTCCGCAACGGCTACCTCAACGGCGAGACCATCCGCCTCGACGGCGCGATCCGTATGGCGCCGAAGTGAGCCCGGCCGGTCGGCCCGCCGCCGCGTACCGTCCTCAGTCTGCGCGACGCGCTGCAGGCAGGGCGGCAGCGGAACCCCGCGGGCGTGGCAGCGTGGCCGCCCCGACCGGACTGAATACAGTACGCCCGACGAAGGAGACCCGCCCATGACCGACTCGATTCTGTACACCCGCGAGGGCGCGCTCGCGCGCGTCACCTTCAACCGTCCCGCCTCGCTCAACGCGATGGGGTTCGAGATGGGACGCCGCTGGCGCGATATCGCCCACGAGATCACGTCCGACGACACCGTCGGGGCGGTGCTGATGGATGCCGCGGGCCCGGCCTTCTGCGCGGGCGGCGACGTTATCGAGATGTCGACCTCGGGGGCCTCGGGCGCCGATGTGACGGAGATGGCGGGCATCATCCACGACGGCATCCGCACGTTCGTCGAAGCCGACAAGCCCGTCGTCGCCGCGGTGCAGGGCGCCGTTGCCGGGGGCGGCCTGGGCCTCATGCTCACGGCCGACTACATCGTCGCGGGGCCCCGCGCCAAGTTCGTCAGCCGGTACGCGAACATCGGTCTGAGCCCCGACCTCGGCGTCTCGACGCTGCTGCCCGCGGCGATCGGGCAGACCCGGGCGCTGCGACTCCTGCTGCAGGACGAGACGGTCGATGCCGAGACCGCGCTCGACTGGGGGCTCGTGACCGAGCTCTCCGCCGACCCCGCCGCCCGCGCGGGCGAGGTCGCGTCGTTCTGGCTCGAGAACGCGACGGCGGCGTTCGGGCAGGCCAAGCGCCTCATCCGGGCGGGTGCGCGCCGCGCCTTCGCCGACAACCTCTCCGACGAGGCGCAGACGATCGGCGCGCGATTCGACACCCCCGACGCGGCCGCGCGCGTGGCCGCGTTCGCCCAGACATCCCGCAAGAGCTCACAGACCTGACCGCCGCATGTCCCAGAAACGGTCGAGATCGGATGCCTGAAACGACCTCTTCTGGGACGACACCCGCCCCGAGTGGGACACGGACAACGCACGCCCCGAGTGGGACACGAAGGAGACAGACATGGCTGACGCAAGCCTCGCCGGAAAGACCATCCTCATGTCCGGCGGCAGCCGCGGCATCGGCCTCGCCATCGCACTGCGGGCCGCGCGCGACGGCGCCAACGTCGCCCTCATGGCCAAGACCGACACTCCGCACCCCAAGCTCGACGGCACCGTGCACAGCGCCGCGGCCGAGATCGAGGCGGCCGGTGGGCGGGCACTGCCGATCGTCGGCGACGTGCGCAACGACGATGACATCACCGCGGCGGTGCTGAAGACCCACGGAGAGTTCGGGGGCATCGACATCGTCGTGAACAACGCCTCGGTGATCGATCTGTCGGGCTCGCTCGAGCTCGCCGCGAAGAAGTACGACCTCATGCAGGACGTCAACGTCCGCGGCACGTTCATGCTCAGCCGTGCGGCCGTGCCGATTCTGAAGGATGCCGAGAACCCGCACATCCTCTCGCTGTCGCCGCCCCTGAACATCACGCCGCGCTGGCTGGGCGCGCACACCGGCTACACCCTCGCCAAGTACGGGATGACGATGGCGACGCTCGGGATGGCGGCGGAGTTCGCGAAGGACGGCATCGCCGCCAATACCCTGTGGCCCGAGACGACGATCGCCACGGCCGCCGTGCAGTTCGCCCTCGGCGGCGACCGGATGATGAAGGTCAGCCGCACCCCCGAGGTCTACGCCGACGCGGCGTACGAAGTGCTCACCCGGCCGGCGCGGGAGTACACCGGTCAGACGCTCATCGTCGAGCAGGTGCTGCGCGATGCCGGGGTGACGGATTTCTCCCGCTATGCGGCGACACCCGGCACGCCCGACCACGAGCTGTTCCCCGACATCTTCCTCTGAGCCCTGCGTTTCGACTCGTCGCTGCGCCCCTCTGCGTTTCGACTCGTCGCTGCGCTCCTCGCTCAACGACCCGGGAGAGGTACCCCGGTCAGATCAGGCCGAGGCGCGTCAGGGCGTTGCTGACGCCGTCCTCCAGCACGCCGGTGGTGACCATGTCGGTCATCGCCTGCAGTTCGGGATCGGCACCGCCCATCGCGACCGACGTGCCGACGACCTCGAACATCTCGACGTCGTTCCAGCTATCGCCGATGCCGATGGCGTCGGCGGCATCCATCCCCAGCACGGCGAGCACCTCGGTGATCGCCGCGCCTTTGTTGACCCCCTGCTGGCAGATCTCGCCGTTCGAGCCGCCGGGCAGCGGGATGGAACCGGGGATCACGTGGAACTGCGGCCCCAGCTCGTCGGCGGCGCGGGTGAGCGTGTCGCTGGCCGTGCTGAGGAAGGTCGCCTTGACCACGGCATCGAGGTCGACCTCGTCGAGCGGCCGGTAGTGGTTGAGGAGGGCGACATCCTCCGAGGCGGCGGCCGCCGCGCGTTCGTCGACCGGGGGGTGGGTTCGCATGAAGCGGCGGGCGTGCTCGAGCACGCCGGGGCTGACGTAGACGGTGCCGTCGGTCTGCAGGAAGTAGTGCGCACCGTGCTCTTCGAAGTACGCGATCATCCGGTCGACGAGGGGGCGCGGCATGAGGTGCGCGACGATCTGCTCGTCGCCGCGGACGGCGAAGGCGCCGCCGTTGGTGATGGCGCCGTCGACGGGGATGGCGCGCACCTTCGGGTTGATGTCACCGGCCGAGCGACCCGTGCACAGGTACACCAGGTCACCGTTCGCGCGCGCGGCGGCGATCGCGACCGGCGTCGAGGCCGACATCTGGGCCCCGTGTTCGAGGATCGTCCCGTCGATGTCGATGAAGATGATGCGGCGGCGGGACGGGGTTATCGACGAGGAGCTCACGGCATCCATTCTCCCCGGTACGGCTGAACTCCCGGTGTCGCGGTGGTCACCGGACCGAACGTCAGTGCTTCGGCCCGGTGACGAGCAGCATGCCGCCGAGCCCGATCATCATTCCGCCGCCGGTCGCGGTCAGCCGCTCGATGCACTTCGGTGAGCGCGCGAACCACGTTCGTGCCGCGGCGGCGGCGAGCACCCACATCGAGTCGGACACGACGGCGAGCACCGCGAACACCAGGCCGAGCTCCAGGAGCTGCAGCGGCACCGCGCCCGCCTTGGCGATCACGACGTTGTTGTTGAGCACCTTGTGCACCGCGACGGCGTGCGACGCGGGGGTGCGCCGAGCGGATGCCGCGGCGTCGGGGGTGCTCATGCTGAGAAGTCTAGAAGTCGCGCGCAGCCAGGTGACCCGCGCCCGCCACTCATCCAGTCGGCCTCGGTACCCTGGAGTCATGACCGAGTCCAGCCCCGTGCGCACCACCCGTCCCCGACAGGTGCGCCCCCGCACCGAGGGCTGGACCCAACGGGTGGATGCCGACGGCAAACCCCTGCTGCAGTTCGCCGCGCCCAAGCGCGGGATGCCGCCCGTGCACCTGGCCGACCTGACGCCCGAGCAGCGCGTCGAGCGGGTGAAGCAGCTGGGGCTGCCGGGGTTCCGGGCCAAGCAGGTCGAGAAGCACTACTTCCAGCACTACACGTCCGACCCCGCCGCGATGACGGATCTGCCGGCATCCGGACGGGAGGAGCTGGTCGCGGGCCTGTTGCCGCATCTGCTCACCGAGGTGCGACGGCTCGAGACCGACCGCGGCGACACGATCAAGTTCCTCTGGAAGCTGCACGACGGGGCGCTCGTCGAATCGGTGCTCATGCGCTACCCCGGTCGCATCACGCTGTGTGTGTCGAGCCAGGCCGGCTGCGGCATGAACTGTCCGTTCTGTGCGACCGGTCAGGCGGGGCTCACCCGCAACATGTCGGCCGCGGAGATCATCGAGCAGGTCGTTCGCGCGAACGCGGCGATCCGTGCCGGTGAGCTGGGCCCCGCCGAGCACGCCGACGAGCGCGTCACCAACATCGTCTTCATGGGGATGGGGGAGCCCCTCGCCAACTACAACCGGGTGATGCAGGCCATCCGCACGATGGTCGACAAGGATCACGGCCTGGGGATGAGCGCGCGCGGCGTGACGGTGTCGACCGTGGGCCTCGTGCCGGCGATCAACAAGCTCGCCGCCGAGGACATCCCGGTGACGTTCGCGCTGTCTCTCCACGCCCCCGACGATCAGCTGCGCGACGAGATGATCCCGATCAACTCGCGCTGGAAGGTCGATGAGGCGTTGGATGCCGCGCGCGGCTACTTCGAGAAGACCGGCCGCCGCGTGTCGATCGAGTACGCCCTGATCAAGGACATGAACGACCACGCGTGGCGCGCCGATCTGCTCGCGACGAAGCTCAACGAGCGCGGCCGCGGCTGGGTGCACGTGAACCCGATTCCGCTGAACCCGACGCCGGGCTCGGTGTGGACCGCGTCCGACAAGGATGTGCAGCGCGAGTTCGTGCGCCGCCTCAACGAGGCCGGCATCCCGACGACCCTCCGCGACACCCGCGGCAAGGAGATCGACGGCGCGTGCGGCCAGCTCGTCGCCACCGAGGAAGATCGCGCCGTCGCGGCATCCGTTCCCGTCGACTGACCCGGCGGGCCGCGCCGCGCGCGCTGCCCTCGCGCTGCCCGAACTGCAAGGCCGACTGCCCGACACGCCGGTGCGGGGTGGCCAGTGGCGGCGTGTCGCCCGGCATCCCTTGCAGTTCGGTTCGAGGGGGATGGCGCCCACGCCGGCGGCGGATGCCGAGACCGCACCATCCTGTCAAGCCTGACCCCGCCCATAGGCGGCGGCAGTAGCGTGGAGGAATGGTCAATTATCGCTATCTCGGCAACAGCGGCTTCAAGGTTTCGGAGATCACCTACGGCAACTGGGTGACCCACGCCTCCCAGGTGGAGAACGACGCCGCCATCGCCACCGTGCACAAGGCGCTGGATCTCGGCATCACGTCGTTCGACACCGCCGACACCTACGCCAACACGGCCGCCGAGGTCGTGCTCGGGGAGGCGCTCAAGGGCCTCGAACGCACCGACTACGAGGTCTTCACCAAGGTCTACTGGCCCATCGGCAAGAAGGGACCGAACGACCAGGGTCTCTCGCGCAAGCACATCTTCGACGGCATCCACGGGTCGCTGCGCCGCCTGAACGTCGACTACGTCGACCTGTACCAGGCGCACCGCTACGACTACGAGACCCCGCTCGAAGAGACGATGCAGGCCTTCGCCGACATCGTCCGCCAGGGCAAGGCCCTCTACATCGGCGTCAGCGAGTGGACGGCCGAGCAGCTGCGCGAGGGCGCCGCACTTGCCAAGGAGCTGAACTTCCAGCTCGTGAGCAACCAGCCGCAGTACTCGGCGCTCTGGCGCGTCATCGAGGGCAAGGTCGTGCCGACCTCCGAGGAGCTCGGCATCTCGCAGATCGTCTGGTCGCCGATGGCGCAGGGCGTGCTCAGCGGCAAGTACCTGCCCGGTCAGCCCGTGCCCGCCGGCTCGCGGGCGACCGACGAGAAGAGCGGGGCGAACTTCATCAAGCGCTTCCTGCAGGACGACACGCTCGCCGCCGTGCAGAAGCTCAAGCCGATCGCCGAGCAGGCGGGCCTCACCATGCCGCAGCTGGCGATCGCGTGGGTGCTGCAGAACCCGAACGTCTCGGCGGCGCTCGTGGGCGCCTCGCGCCCCGAGCAGCTCGAGGACTCGGTCAAGGCGTCCGGCGTCGTCCTCGATGCCGAGGTGATGTCGGCGATCGATGAGGCCCTCGCCCCCGCCGCGGTCACCGACCCCGAAGAGACCTACACGGTCTCGCCCGCCTCGCGTCCGCTCTGAGCGCTCTCACGATGAGAGACGTCGTCTGACGATGGTCACGACGAGCGCCGGCATCCTGCTGTACCGGACCGATCCGGACGGCACGGTGTCGGCGCTCGTCGCACATATGGGCGGTCCGTTCTGGGCGCGCAAGGACGAGGGGGCCTGGTCGATCCCCAAGGGCGAGTTCGATCCGCAGGTGGAGGCGGCGAGGGATGCCGCGGCGCGCGAGTTCCGCGAAGAGCTCGGCGTCGACCCGCCCGAGGTCCCCTACGTCGAGCTCGGCACCTTCGCGTACTCTTCGGGGGCGAAGTCCGTCACGGTGTTCTGTGGCGACGGCACGGGATTCCTCGCCTCCGATGTCGACCGCGCCGCGCTCGTGTTCGGCGCGTTCGAGATGGAGTGGCCGCCGCGGTCGGGACGCCGTCAGAGCTTTCCCGAGATCGACCGCGTGGCCTGGATGCCGCTCGCAGAAGCCCGCCCCCGACTGGTCGCCGGGCAGCGGCCGGCGCTGGACGCGTGTGAACGGTTGATGCGCAAGATGTGACCCTCTTGCGGGCGCACCCCCGGTGGCGAAGACTGTGCGCGACGAAGGGGGCACTCATGGCACACGGCGACATCACGCATATCGACATCCCGGTCGCGGATCTTGCGCAGGCCGCGGCGTTCTACTCCGAGCTGTTCGGCTGGCAGATCGCGGAGCCGCCGGGCTTCGAGGGCTCCCCGATGTGGTCGGCCCCCAACGGCATCAGCGGCGGCGGACTCGCCCCGCGCAGCGAGGGGTTCACCCAGCCGCGTTCGTACGTCGAGGTCGATTCGATCGACGACACCATTGCCAAGGCCGAGGCCGCCGGGGCGACGGTCGTCATGGGCAAGCAGCCGATCACGGCGAAGAGCTGGTGGGCAGTGCTCGCCGACCCCGACGGCAACCACATCGGCCTGTTCGAGGGGACGACCCAGGACTAGCGCTTCTTCTTCGGCGCTGCTGACACGTCGAGCTGAGGGTGCAGGCCGCCCAGCGACGACCACGCACTCGCGGTGCCCTTCGCGGCGTGCTCGGCGCCGCGGACGGCGCGTTCGTCGGCCCATTCGTTCAGGACGTGTCCGCGGTGGCCGCGCACGTGCTCGAGTACCACGTCGGGCAGTCCCGCCGCGCGACGGGCGTCGCGGGCGACGATGAGCTGTTCGAGCAGGTCGCGATTCTTCGTCGGCGCACCCGTCGAGGTTTTCCACCCGCGTCGGCGGTGGGCATCCATCCACGAGGAGTATGTGTCGATCGCGTACTTCGAGTCGGCCTGCACGATCAGGTGCGCGAGGTCGGCATGGTCCTCGATCGCCTTCAGCAGCCCCATGAGCTCACCGATGTTGTTGGTGCCCACCGGGATCGCGCCCGCCGCCCAGTGACCATCCTCGCCGACCCACGCCCACCCCGTCGGCCCCGGGTTGCCCTTGCAGGCGCCGTCGGTGGCCACGGTGTATGAGTCGGTCGGGTCGGTCGCGGAAGTCACCGTTCGACGCTACTCGATGGGGCGGACGGCGGATGCCGCGGGCGCGCCCTGGCTCCTCTCCTGTGACGACATGACCGGTGTGCGCGTGACGACAGAGCTGGACGAGATCGACCTGGACCTCGTGCACCGCTGGCTCTCCGAGGAGGCGTATTGGGCGCTCGGGCGCAGCCGTGAGCTTGTCGAACGCGCCGTTCGGGCGTCGCTGAATATTGGGGCGTTGGATGCCGACGGCATACTCGTCGGCTACGCGCGCGTCGTCACGGATGCCGCGACGTTCGCGTGGGTGTGCGACGTGTTCGTCACGCCGTCCGCGCGCGGGTGCCGCTGCCGAATCCCGAATGGCTGATGGTTCTGGGGGACTGGTTTTCCGCGCCGGACTGCCGTTTTCGGCGGCTCACCGGCGAGCGGGGAATGTCGGGGGTTGCCGGTAGCGTCGGGGTTATGAAGGTCGTCGACGGAGGTTCTTCCCCGGGTGTCCCGGGTCGGTGGGATGCCGTCGAGGACGAGGTGTTTCCGTGTGATCCGGGGTGGGTTGCGCCCGATGCGGTGGACCTGGTCTGTGATGCGGATGCGATGGTCGCGGTGTTCGCCGCGGAACGCTATCGACGGGTCGCCGCGTACCGGCGAGAAGCTCTCGCAGACGCTGCTGGTCGCGGTCGGGGTCTGGTCGAGGTCGTGGAGCGGGCGATCCGCCTGGAACTCGCGGCAGCCTTACGGGTCACGGAGCATGCCGCGGGGGTGCTGCTCACGCAGGCGCAAGCCCTGGAGACCCGGTACCCGGCGGTGTTGGACGCCCTGGGGGCGGCGCGGGTGACGGAACGGCACGTGCACGTGTTGATCGAACTGCTCGACCCCCTCACCCCGGCCGAGCGGGAAGCGGTCTACCCGCGGGCGTTGGTGCTGGCGGAGGCGGAACCGGTCGGCACGTTCCGTCGGCGGGTGCGGGCGCTGATCGATCAGGTCCGCACCGAAACCCTCCCCGAACGCCACGAACGGGCGCTGCAGGATCGGCGCGTGTTCGTGGAACCCGCCGACGACGGCATGGCCTGGCTGACCGCGTACCTGCCCGCGGTTGAGGCGCACGCCATCCGGGGACGGCTCACCGCGATCGCGAAGGCGGTGACCGACGCTGGCGGCGATGATCGCACGCTGGATCAGGCGCGCGCAGACGTGTTCGGCGACCTGCTGATCGACGGCACCTGCACCGCTCACCCGGACGCCGCCCGCGGCATCCGAGCCACCGTCGTCGTCACCGTTCCCGCCCTCGCCCTCCTCGACGCACCCACCGACGCGCTGAACTGCGGGGTCGCCGTCGTCGACGGTGTCGGGCCGATCCCGATCGACAAAGCCCGGGAGTTGTGTGGTGGGGCGGAGGGGTGGATGCGGATCCTCACCCACCCCGACACCGGCGCGGTCCTCTCCGTCGGACGCGAACGCTACCGACCACCCCCGGCTCTGCAGAAACTCGCCCGCTGGCGCGCCGCCCGCTGCATGGCCCCCGGCTGCGCGATACCCGCCGAACGGTGCGACCTCGACCACACCCTCGCCTGGGAACACGGCGGCCACACCACCCTCACCAACCTCGCACCCCTGTGCCGCGGACACCACACCCTCAAACACCACGGCGGCTGGCGCGTGCACCACCTCACCGACCCCACCCACAACGGCGCCCTCGAATGGATCTCCCCCTACGGACGCCGGTACGTGGTCGCGCCCGAACGAACCCTCCCCGTCTTCACCCGCTGACACGTGCTCGGCTCCGGCGGAGGTCGTGAGCCGAGAGAGACTGGGAGGATGACCTCACCGCGCTCCGTGCTCACTCTCGTCGGCGGTCCCACGGCGATCATCGAGTACGCCGGCATCCGCGTCCTCACGGATCCGACGTTCGACGAGCCGGGTGACTATCCGTCGGGATCGGTGACACTCCACAAGCTCACCGGCCCGGCCCGGACGGCCGACGAGGTCGGCGCGATCGACGTCGTGCTGCTCTCACACGACCAGCATCCCGACAACCTGGATGCCGCGGGTCGCGCGTTCCTGTCTCGCGCCGCAACCGTGCTCTCCACGCCCGCGGCGGCCTCGCGCATCGGGGGCATCCACGGCCTCGCGTCGTGGCAGTGCCACACCGTCGGCGGTGTCGAGATCATCGCCGTCCCCGCTCTCCACGGTCCGGCCGGCGCCGAGGAGCTTTCCGGCCCGGTGACGGGCTTCATCCTGCGCGCCGAGGGCGAGCCGGTCGTCTACGTCTCCGGCGACAATGCCGACAGCGCGCTCGTCGCCGAGATCGTCGAACGCATCGGCACGATCGACATCGCCGTCCTGTTCACCGGCGCCGCCAACGTCGGGCGGTTCGGCGACAGCGACCTCACCCTCAACGCCCGCACCGCCGTCGAGGCGGCACGGGCGTTGGGGGAGGCGATCATCGTTCCCGTGCATGCCGAGGGATGGCACCACTTCACCGAGACGATCGACCGCCTCGGACGTGAGTTCGCCTACGCGGGACTCGCCGACAGGTTGCGTGTGCCGACCGCCGGCGTGCCGTTGCCGCTCTGAGAGCCGTCGGACTCGGCTGGCGCAACGTCAAACGGTGATCACCCCACGCCGGGCGCCTCGACGGCGGCCGTCTTCGACAGGCGCAGCCACGTCTCCACGACCGTGTCGGGGTTGAGCGAGACGGACTCGATGCCCTCCGCGACGAGCCACTCGGCCAGATCGGGATGATCCGACGGTCCCTGCCCGCAGATGCCGACGTACTTGCCCGCCGCGCGGCACGCGCTGATCGCCATCGACAGCAGGCGCAGCACGGCCGGATCGCGCTCGTCGAACGTCGACGCCACCAGCCCCGAGTCGCGGTCGAGCCCGAGGGTCAGCTGGGTCATGTCGTTCGAGCCGATCGAGAACCCGTCGAAGAACTGCAGGAACTGATCCGCGAGCAGTGCGTTCGACGGCAGCTCGCACATCATGATGACCTTGAGGTCGTTCTCGCCGCGGCGCAGGCCATTCTCGGCGAGCAGTTCGACGACCGCATGGCCCTCCCCGACGGTGCGGACGAACGGCACCATCACCTGCACGTTCGTGAAGCCCATCTCGTCGCGCACGAACCGCAGTGCCTCGCACTCCATGTCGAAGCACGCGCGGAAGTCGGGGGAGATGTACCGTGACGCGCCGCGGTAGCCCAGCATCGGGTTCTCCTCGTGCGGCTCGTACAGCTCGCCGCCGACGAGGTTGGCGTACTCGTTCGACTTGAAGTCGCTGAGTCGCACGATCACCGGCTCCGGCCAGAACGCCGCCGCGATCATCGACACGCCCTCCGCCACTCGGCGCACGAAGAAGTCGCGCGGCGCGTCGTAGGCGGCCGTCGCGTCGGCCACACGGTCGCGCAGCTCGCCCTCCAGTGCGTCGAACTCCAGCAGCGCCCGCGGGTGGATGCCGATCTGCCGGTTGATGATGAACTCCAGCCGCGCCAGCCCCACTCCGCGGTGCGGCAGCCGTGAGAACGAGAAGGCCTGATCGGGCGTGCCGACGTTCATCATGATCTTCACCGGTGCCTCCGGCATCGAGTCCAGCCGCGTCACCTCCTCCTCGAAGGGCAGGATGCCGCGGTAGACGAACCCGGTGTCGCCCTCCGCGCACGAGACGGTCACCTCATCGCCGTCGGCGAGGGTGGCCGTGGCATCCCCCGTGCCGACGACGGCGGGGATGCCGAGCTCGCGTGCGATGATCGCCGCATGGCACGTCCGCCCGCCGCGGTTGGTGATGATCGCGCTCGCGCGCTTCATGATCGGCTCCCAGTCGGGATCGGTCATGTCGGCGACGAGCACCTCGCCCGGCTGGAACTCGGCCATCTGGTCGAGACTGCGCAGCACCCGCGCGGGCCCTGCGCCGATGCGCTGACCGATCGCCCGTCCGGCCGTCGCGACCTCGCCGCGCGCGCCCAGCACGAAGCGGCGGATGACCCCGGCCTCCACCCGAGAGACGACCGTCTCAGGCCTGGCCTGCAGGATGTAGAGCCGTCCATCGATGCCGTCCTTGCCCCACTCGATGTCCATCGGCCGGCCGTAGTGCTCCTCGATGATCAGCGCCTGGCGTGCGAGCTCGACCAGGTCGGCGTCATCGATCGAGAACCGTCGGCGCTCGGATGCCGGGACATCCTCGAACCTGGTCGACGCGCCCGCTTCGCGGGCATCGGTGTAGCGCATCGCGATGGCCTTCTCTCCGACCGAGCGCTTCAGCACCGCCGGGCGCCCTGCGCGCAGGGCCACCTTCGAGACGTAGAACTCGTCGGGGTTGACCGCGCCCTGCACGACGGCCTCGCCCAGTCCGTACGAACTCGTGATGAACACGGCGTTCTCGAAGCCCGACTCGGTGTCGACGGTGAACATGACGCCCGCCGCGCCCACGTCGGAGCGCACCATCTTCTGGATGCCGGCCGACAGGGCCACCTCGTCGTGGTCGAACCCGTGGTGGGCGCGGTACGCGATGGCGCGGTCGTTGTACAGCGACGCGAACACCGAACGGATGGCGGCGAGCACGTTGTCGATGCCTGCGACGTTGAGGAAGGTCTCCTGCTGCCCGGCGAAGGAGGCGTCGGGGAGGTCTTCGGCGGTCGCCGAGGAGCGCACCGCGAACGAGGCGCCGGGGTGCTCCGCCGTCAGCCGCTCGTACGCGGTGCGGATCGAGGACTCCAGTTCCGCGGGGAAGGGCTGCTCCTCCACCCACGCCCGGATCTGCGTGCCGGCGTGGGTGAGGGCCGCGACATCCTCCACGTCGACCTCGGCGATCGCCGCCGCGATGCGCTCGCGCAGCCCTCCTTCGGCGAGGAACTCACGATAGGCGTCGGCGGTCGTGGCGAAGCCGCCGGGAACGCTCACGCCGGCGGCGGACAGGTGCGACACCATCTCGCCCAGAGACGCGTTCTTGCCGCCCACGGCGGGGAGGTCGGCCATGCCGAGCTGATCGAACCAGAGGATGCTGCTCATGTGTCGAGCCTTTCGGTGGGTGCGGTGTGCGCGGTGTGTGCGGTGGAAGGGGAAGCGGAAGAGTCAGGTGCGGAGCTTGAGGGACTGCATGATCACCGCTGACATCTCCTCGACGCTCTTGGTCGACGAGTTCACGAACGGGATGTGGGTGCGCCGGTAGAGGTCTTCGGCGCGGCGCAGCTCGAGGGTGCACTGCGCGAGGCTCGCGTACGTCGAGTCGGGCCTGCGCTCGTGGCGCACCTGGCTGAGTCGCAGCGGCGTCGTGGTCAGCCCGAAGCAGCGCGCCGCGTAGGGGGCGATCGCTCGCGGCAGTCCCTCGGTGGGAAAGTCGTCGTCCGTCAGCGGGTAGTTCGCCACGAGCAGTCCGTACTGCAGCGCCAGGTACATGGTCGTCGGCGTCTTGCCGCAGCGCGATGGTGCGACGATCAGCACGTCGGCCTGATCGAGGGCGCGCATGCTCTGCCCGTCGTCGTGCTCGATGGCGTACTCGACCGCGCGCATCCGCGCGAAGTACTGCTCGGTGTCGCCGACGGTGTGGAACGAGCCGAGCTGTTCGGATGCCGTCGTGCCGAGCGCCGCCTCGAGCTCGGTGAGGTGGCCGCTCAGGAGGTCGATGTGGGTGGCGCGAGCACCACCGAGCGTGCGTGCGACCGCGGGCGAGCGCACGGTGTGGAACACGATGGGCTGCATCCCGGCATCCGCTGCCCTATCGATCTCGCGGGCGACCGCGGCCGCACCCTCGGCCGAGTCGACGAACGGCACGGTGTGATGGCGAAAGGAGACGCCCGGGAAGTTGACGAGTAGGGCACGGCCCAACGTCTCCGCGGTGATGCCCGTCGAGTCGGAGACGAAGTAGGCGGCACGGGGCGTCGTCACACGGCCCTCCTCGTCGTCTCGGCGGTCCCCGACGGCGTATCGGGGGTCGGTCCCATGACCGATTGCTCCGAGACTACGAAAGATGCGGCATCCCTCTGCGCGTATCAGCGCGAAAGAATGGTCATTCTTGACGCTGTGGCAGAAAAAGGAGAGGGGCGGATGCCGCAACTCCTGCGGCATCCGCCCCCTTTCCCGGTGCGGCGGGGACGGCACTCAGATCTGGGAGCGCGGCCCCGGCTCGACGATCTTGTTGAAGCCGGTGACCGGCTGGTTCTCATCGAACGACACCACGGGGCGACGGAAGCCACGGGTGAGGAAGATGAGGTACACGAGCCCGAGGCCGGTCCAGATGAGACCGACGACGAGCGCGTGGTCATCGAGGTTGACCCACAACAGCCCCGTGAGCGCCATGCCGATCGCGGGCATCACGATGTAGTTGATGATGTCGCGCGGTGTGCGACGGCGTCCCTGGCGAACGGCGAACCAGGCGATCACCGAGATGTTCACGAACGTGAACGCGATGAGGGCGCCGTAGTTGATGTAGTCGACGATCTGGTCGAGGGTGAACGCGATGGCCGCCAGGCTCACGATGCCGACCAGCACCACGGTGAACGCCGGCGTGTGGGTGCGCGGGCTGATGTAGCCGAAGAGACGCTTCGGCAGCACGCCGTTACGGCCCATCACCAGCAGCATGCGGGCGACCGACGCGTGTGAGGCGAGCCACGACGCCAGCGTGGCGGCGAAACCCGCCGCCGTCAGCACCGACTGCAGCACGATGCCGCCC
>NZ_JAUF01000011.1:0-19882 GCF_000585455.1 Microbacterium sp. MRS-1 | reverse complement strand
CGGATGGGAGGGGCCCCCGCCGTCGTGTGGATGCGTGCTCAGCGGTGGAGGTCGAAGCGGTCCAGCTCGGTGACCTTGGTCCACGCGGCGACGAAATCGCGGACGAACTTCTCGGTCGCGTCGTCCGAGGCGTACACCTCGGCGAGCGCGCGCAGCTCGGAGTTCGAGCTGAAGAGCAGATCGACGCGCGTGCCCACGCCGACCTTCTCTCCCGAACCGTCCTTCACGCCGGCGAAGGCGTGGGAGCCGGGGTCCAGCGGCGTCCACGTGGTGCCGAGGTCGAGCAGATTCACGAAGAAGTCGTTCGAGAGCACGCCGACCCGGTCCGTGAACACACCGTAGGGCGAGCCGTCCCAGTTCGCGCCCAGCACCCGCAGGCCTCCGATCAGGACGGTCATCTCCGGCGCCGTGAGCGTGAGGAGGTTCGCCTTGTCGATGAGGTGGTACTCGGCGGGCATCGGTGCCAGCGGACCCTGGTAGTTGCGGAAGCCATCGGCCGCGGGCTCCAGGTAGGCGAACGACTCGGCGTCGGTCTGCTGCTCGGAAGCGTCGGTGCGTCCAGCGTGGAACGGCACCTCCACCTCGACGCCCGCATCCGCGGCCGCCTTCTCGACGGCGGCGTTTCCCGCGATCACGATCAGGTCGGCGAGCGACACGTCGACACCCACCTGCGCGGCATCCGTCTTGATACCGCCGAGCACTCCGAGCACCCGATGCAACTGGGCGGGGTTGTTGACCTCCCAGTCCTTCTGCGGCGCGAGGCGGATGCGGGCGCCGTTGACGCCGCCGCGCTTGTCGCTGCCGCGGAACGACGATGCCGCCGCCCACGTCGTCGCGACCAGTTCGGAGACCGTCAGACCCGAGTCGAGCACGCGCGCCTTCAGGTCGGCGACCTGCGTGCCGTCCAGCCCGGTGCCGGTCGGCGCGGGGACCGGGTCCTGCCAGAGCAGCTCCTCCGCCGGCACCTCCGGTCCGAGGTAACGGGTGACGGGTCCCATGTCGCGGTGCGTGAGTTTGAACCATGCACGGGCGAACGCATCGGCGAAGGCGTCGGGGTCGTCCTTGAACTTCCGCGAGATCTTGTCGTACTCCGGGTCCATACGCAGGGCGAGATCGCTCGTGAGCATGCGCGGCTCGCGCTTGCCGTCGCTGTGCGCGAGCGGAACCATGTCGGCGCCCTGGCCGCCCTTCGGCCGCCACTGGTGCGCACCGGCGGGGCTCTTCATGAGCTCCCACTCGTACGCGTAGAGGATGTGGAAGAACTCGTTGTCCCAGCGCGTGGGGTGATAGGTCCACGTGACCTCGAGGCCGGACGTGATCGTGTCGTCACCGCGCCCCGTGCCGTGGTTGTTCTTCCAGCCGAGGCCCTGAGCCTCCAGGCCCGCCGCCTCCGGGTTGTCTTCGAGGTTGTCGTCGGATGCCGCGCCGTGCGTCTTCCCGAACGTGTGGCCGCCCGCGATGAGCGCGACGGTCTCCTCGTCGTTCATCGCCATCCGCGCGAAGGTCTCACGGATGTCACGGGCGGAGGCCAGCGGGTCGGGGTTGCCGTTCGGTCCTTCCGGGTTGACGTAGATGAGGCCCATCTGCACGGCCGCGAGGGGCCTTTCGAGTTCGCGGTCGCCGGAGTAGCGCTCGTCGCCCAGCCACGTGGTCTCGGGACCCCAGTACACGTCGTCGTCCGGCTCCCAGACGTCGGCGCGGCCGCCGGCGAAGCCGAACGTGCGGAAGCCCATCGACTCCAGCGCGACGTTGCCCGCGAGGATCATGAGGTCGGCCCAGGAGATCGACTGGCCGTACTTCTTCTTCACGGGCCAGAGCAGTCGCCGCGCCTTGTCGAGGTTGACGTTGTCGGGCCAGCTGTTCAGCGGGGCGAATCGCTGCTGACCGGCGCCGCCGCCACCGCGACCGTCGGTCACCCGATAGGTGCCGGCCGAGTGCCACGCCATGCGGATCATCAGCGGCCCGTAATGGCCGAAGTCGGCGGGCCACCAGTCCTGACTGGTGGTGAGCAGCTCCTCGATGTCCTTCTTGACGGCCGCCAGGTCGAGCGACTCGAAGGCGGCGGCGTAGTCGAAGTCCGCGTCCAGCGGGTTACGCACCTGGGGGTTCTTGGCGAGGATCTTGAGGTTGAGCTGGTTGGGCCACCACACCCGGTTGGCCGATCCACTCGTCGGATGCGGCTGTGCATGGATGACCGGGCAGGTCGCGGCCTCCTCGGCATACGCCTCGTCGGTGTCGGTGACGGTGACGGACTGGTCGATGTCGGTCGCGTCCGCGCCGATGCCGGCGCTGGTCGGGTCCTGGTCTGTCATGGTGTTCCTTCCGTGAGGGGTGGGGTGGCGGCTTGTGCGCACGCGGGGCACAGGCCCCAGTACGTCACTTCCGCCGTGGTGAGGATGAAGCCGTGGCTGTCGGAGGGTTCGAGACAGGGCGCCGCGCCGATCGCGCAGTCCACGTCGACGACCGTGCCGCACGACGTGCACACGAGGTGATGGTGGTTGTCGCTGACGCGCAGCTCGAAGAGCATCGGCCGACCCGCCGGTTCGATGCGGCGCACGAGCCCTGCGTCGGCGAAGTCGCCGAGAGCGTTGTACACCGACTGACGGCTCGCCCGCGGCATCCGCTCCGCGATCGCGAGGTAGACGTCCTCCGCGCTGGCGTGTGCGTGCGTGCGCAGCGTGTCGTAGACCGCTGCACGCGAGTCGGTGACCTTCAGACCCGCCGCCCGCAGCGCCGCCGCTGCATCGGCAGCATCGGCGCCGTGCGCGGGGGTTTCGATCGAGGCCATGCCTCCACCTTACCTAGTTTTGAAGAAATCAAAACAAAAGTGGGGTGAACATTCGCTGTGCCGCAGCTATGGATCGCCTGCACCCGGTCCGGGGAACATCGACCGTCAGTAGCGGTAATGCTCCAGCTTGTAGGGCCCCTCCACGGGAACACCGATGTACGCGGCCTGCTCCGGCGTGAGCTCGGTGAGCTGAACACCGAGCGCCGCCAGATGCAGTCGCGCCACCTTCTCATCCAGGATCTTCGGCAGCACGTACACGCCGACGGGATACTGCTCCCGCTTCGTGTACAGCTCGATCTGGGCCAGCACCTGGTTGGTGAACGACGCGCTCATCACGAAGGAGGGATGCCCGGTCGCGTTGCCGAGGTTCATCAGTCGCCCCTCGCTCATGACCAGGATGCTGCGCGGCGCACGACCGGCACCGGCAGGCAGACGGTACTCGTGCACCTGCGGCTTGATCTCGATCTTCTCGACACCCGCGATGGCCTCGAGCCCGGCCATGTCGATCTCGTCGTCGAAGTGGCCGACGTTGCCCACGATGGCGAGGTGCTTGAGGTTCTGAAGGTGCTCGACCGTCACCACGCGCGTGTTCCCCGTGCCGGTGATGAGGATGTCGACGTCGCCGATGACCGACTCCAGACGTGCGACCTGGAAGCCGTCCATCGCCGCCTGCAGCGCGCAGATGGGGTCGACCTCGCCGATGATCACGCGCGCTCCCTGGCCACGGAGCGCCTCCGCCGCCCCCTTGCCGACGTCGCCGTAGCCGACCACGTAGGCGACCTTGCCACCGATGAGCACGTCGGTCGCACGGTTGAGACCGTCCGGAAGCGAGTGGCGGATGCCGTACTTGTTGTCGAACTTGCTCTTGGTGACCGAGTCGTTGACGTTGATGCCCGGGAACAGCAGCTTTCCGGCTGCCGCGAGCTCGTACAGTCGATGAACGCCGGTCGTGGTCTCCTCGGTGACGCCGACGATCTGCGCGGCCATGCGGGTGAAGCGCTGCGGGTCGCGGGCGAGGCTCGCGCGCAGCGTGTCGAGCACGATGCGGTACTCGAGGGAGTCGTTCTCGGATGCCGCAGGCACCGCACCGGCCGCCTCGAACTCAACACCCTTATGCACGAGGAGCGTCGCGTCGCCGCCGTCGTCCAGGATGAGGTTGGGCCCGTCGAAGCCCTCGGCCGACCAGTCGAAGATGCGATCGGCCAACTGCCAGTACTCCTCGAGCGTCTCACCCTTGAACGCGAAGACCGGAACGCCGGCCGGCTGGTCCACGGTGCCGTGCGGGCCGACCGCGACCGCGGCGGCCGCCTCGTCCTGCGTGGAGAAGATGTTGCAGCTGGCCCAGCGCACCTGCGCACCCAGAGCCACGAGCGTCTCGATGAGCACCGCGGTCTGCACGGTCATGTGCAGCGACCCGGCGATGCGGGCACCGGCCAGCGGCTGGAGCGGACCGAACTCCTCGCGCAGTGCCATCAGACCGGGCATCTCGTTCTCGGCGAGGCGCAGCTGATGACGCCCCGCCTCGGCGAGGCTCAGGTCGGCGACGACGAAGTCATGGATGCGGGCGGGGGCGGCAGTGGTCGGCATCCGCCCATTCTCGCACCCTCGTCCGGACGGCGGCCGAGCCTCAGACGCGCAGCGTCTCGTGGCGGACGACGACCCACCCCTTGGGCACCGACAGGCGGTCGGTGTGGATGGCGCAGAGGTCGTGCGCGTGCGGGTCGGTCGCCGCGCCGAGCGGGCCGAGGGCGGCCATCTGATCGCCGTAGTCGTAGGTCAGGGTCGTCACGGCCTCGCGGGCACAGCCCACCTTCGAACACAGTCGGGTACGCATCGCCCTCACGCTACCGGCGGCGGCGCACGAGGCGGGGGATGCCGCGCCGCCGCCGGACGCATCGACGACCCGGACGGGGGACGCTGACCTAGACTCGGAACATGATGAGGCGGCGCGCGAGCACTCCCCCGCGGGTGCGGCCGTCCCGCCACGGACGCCACGGTCGCGAGGACCGCAGTCCCGTGGTGCGTCCGCCGCTTCCGGCGCAGGAGACGCGCGAGGAACGTTTCGACTTCGTCGTCGGCACGGCGGCGGAGTTCCTGCGCAGCGCCTGGCCGGAGCTGCGGGAGGTCCGCTTCGAAGTGGCGGCCATGCCACCGGCATCCGATGACGACGGGATCCCCCGGTGGACGGTCTCGACCGAGGAGCGGCGCATCGTGCTGTACCGTCTGCCCATCGAACGATTGGGCAGCCTGCATCGCGAGGACGAGCTGCATCGGCGCATGGCCATCGAGGGCTGCGTCTTCCGCGCGGCGGCGCAATACCTCGATCGCGACCCCTGGGATCTCGGACCGGAGCGGTTCCGCTTCCTCTGACCGTTCCGCGTGGGCGTGAGTGGCCCGCGAGGACTCAGCGAGGGTAGACGGTGACGGCCGACGCCGCCGATGCGCTCGGCGCGACGGGGTAGCCGGCGATAGCGCCGGCGGCAGCATACGTCACGCCGGCCCGGACGCTGCCCGCGCCCGGATCGATACGGTAGACCTCACCGGGGCGCACCGGGATCGTGACCGCACCGCCCCCCGGCACCGCGACGTCGGTCTTCGCGCCGGTACCGGATGCCGCCGTGAGCACGACCGTCTGGGGCTCGCCTGTCGACGAGACGATGGTCATCGTCGGCGCCGCTCCCGCGGCGACGGCGACGAGCGCGGGCGCGGAGATCGCGTCGGCGGCGACGAACCAGCCGAAGTCGCTTCCGGCTGCGAAGCCGGACGTGGCCCAGGCGGCGCCCGTCACCGGGGCCGTCGCGCTCACCCGCACCGCGTACGTGCCGGTGGCGAGTCCGCCCAGATCGAGTTTGAGAGGTACGCCCGCCTTCAGGGGGACCGCCTGCGGTGCGCCCACTGCCGCACCGTCGCGCACGACGGTGACGGTCGCCTGGGCGTCGGCGCCCGGGGAGACCAGCCGCAGCGACGTCGGGGCGTTGCTCTCGCCTGCGCCGCCCTGCGTCGTCACGACGGGAACGCCCGGGATCACGAGATCCGTGTCGGGGACGGCGGCGGCGCCGACCTGATCGACGCCGCCGGCCACGAGAACGCGCGTGAGGCTGGTCTGCAGCGCGGCGCGGATGGGGGCTTGGGCCGACGTCACGCGCAGCACCGGGTTGTCCTCGCGCAGGGCGAGGGAGGCGAGGGGGATGATCCGCTGTGTGCCGGCGGCGACCACGATCGCGTTGCCCGCGACGGGCACGGCGCCACCGGAGGCGCCGTACACGGTGATCGTGACGCGCGCCGCGACCACGCCCGGGTTTTCGAGGACGACCAGATCGGAGGCGCCCGTCCCCCCGGAGCCGCCGACGAGCCACGACTCCATCTCGGGCCGGGCGCAGGAGGACGCGGCGAACCCGCTGAGATCGTCCGCGCTCACCTGCGCCGAGGTCGCTGCAGCGATCTCGGCGGGCTGTCCGCCCACCGGAGCGGCCCGCAGCGCGGTCGGGCCTGTTCCCCCGGTCACGTCGGGGGCCGCCAGGGTGGAGGTCGCGGCATCCGTCGGGGTCGCCTTCGACAGCGCGGCGGAGGTCAGCGCGGCCGGGGCGGCATCGGTGAGCTGCGCGGCGCGGGTCGCATCGCGCCCCGGGGCCAGGACGGGACCGACGCACGTCGCGATCGATGCTGTCGCCGGCGCGTGCGCGGCGATCGAGAGGGCGGAGTCGTCGGTGTGCGTGGGAAGCGGCAGCGCGACCAATGCCGCGCCGGCCGCCACCGCGGCTGCCGTGATGACGGTGCCGACGGCGACCCGCACGGTCGTGAGGCGACGAAGGCCGGGCAGGCGGGTGCTCATCGGAGTCCTCCTCCGGACGCGCGCCGCGCGCCGATGACGCGCGGGCGACGACGGTTCAGCCGCAGGGAGCGCCGGGTGGGCAGAGCGAGCAGCAGGGCGATCAGGACGACCCCGATCTGCACCGCGGCGGTGCGGGCGTTGTCGACCGCCGATGTCGCCACGCGATCCGTGACCGGGGCGGTGACCCGCCACAGCTTGCCCTTCGCGGTGTCGCCGACGATCTCGAGATCCTGACGCTGATCGAGGGCGGTCTCGGCCGCGATGCGCACCGCACGCGCCGCGTCGCTCTCACCCTCGGCGGTGCCGCCGAGGAGCACGAACGCGACCCCGTGCGCCCCCAGACGCGCGACCGCGTCGCCCGAGGGCACGGCGATGAGCTCGGCCGTCAGCTCCGCGGCTTCGGCGTCGCCGGCATCGGTGGAAGAACGCGCCGAGCGCAGGGTGCTCTGCCCGCCCAGGGCCGAGGTCCCACCCCAGACGACATCCGTGACGACGGATCCGTCGGCCGCGGCGGTGAGCACGAAGGTGGCGTTGCCCAACCCCGATCGCCCCTCCGCCTCGACGTAGGCCGGCAGGGTGCTGCTCGGGCCGTTCGTGACGGCCGACGTGCCGCGGGGCAGCGCGGTGATCACGGGGACCGCACTGACCGCGAGGGCGGTCAGCGCCAGGGCGGCGAGCGGTCCACGGAGTCGGGGGGGCGCCGGCAACGCGTCGATCGTCAGCGCTGCCGATCCCAGCAGGGCGAGCCAGTACAGGCTGAGGGCGGCGCCCGGCCAGACCGCGATGGCGGTCCCGGCATCCGAGGTGACGACGATGCCGATGACCGCGACCGCCGTCGCGAGGGCGCTGAGCGCGATCATGAGGACGATCGCGGACGACACCGTGCGCGACACGATGGGGGCGGCCACCGCGAGCACGATCACGGGCACGACGAGCATGAACGGCCACGGCCCCGCGCCGTCGACGAGCTGACCCCAGTCCGAACCGTCCACGGTGGGGAATCCGAGCGCGAGGGCGACACGGCGGGCGAGATCGGTCGACTCCCCCGACGGCAGGGGCACGCCGGGGTCGGCGATCAGGGCCCACGGCTCGCCGGAGGTGAGACGACGCCAGATCATCGGCGCCCAGACGATCACCGACGGAACGAGCAGCCAGACGACGCGCGCGAGGCCTCGCCCCCGACCGAGCGCCGCCGTCAGCACGATCGCCACGAGCCACAGCACGATGAGCGCCGGAGCCAGCGACGGGGCGCTGGCGAGCACCGCGACAGCGATCACCGATCCCATGCCTGCCGCCGTCCACGAGCGGTGCGCCGCGACCGCTGTCCACAGCAGCCAGGGAAGCAGGAGGTGTGCGATGACGACGGTCGGCCGTCCCGACGCCAGGGCGTCGAGCAGGCTCGGCGCGAGCGCGTAGCCCACGGCCACGACGGCGCGGGCGAGCGCGTTGTCGGTCAGACGCGTGGCGGCGAACCAGGCGCCCAGGGCGGACAGGGGGATCGCCAGCACCCAGACGACGACGAGCACGCGAGAGGGCGCGGCGGGCCAGAGCGAGCCGAGCACGGCGACGACCGCACTGAACGGGTCGGCCGGCCCCTGCGTGTCCCAGCCGAGGGGCCGGGCCCCGGATGCCGCATCGGCCCAGAGCTGGCCGACGGTCGCCCGCAGCGGCGCAAGGCCTCCCCCGCCGAGCACCGGCCAGGCGAGCAGGGACAGGAAGGCGAGGACCGAGACGAGCAGGGCGCCGAGGACGATCCAGGCACCGCCCCCGGAGAAGAAGTGCAGTTCACCGCGCGCGGTGCCGTCGATGATCACGTCGTCGTCGAGACGCTGACGCAGCTCGACCCGACTGACCCGCAGCGGTGCCAGCTGCGCCCAGGAGACGCGGCGGCCGGCACGGATGCCGCGGCGTGCGCGGGCGACGGCGGCGGGACGCAGCAGCACCGTCAGCGTGGCGCCCCATTCCGGACCGATCATCGACGGACGCTTGCCGAGGAGCAGGGCGACCGAGCGGAGGACCGCCAGCGGCAGCAGGGAGAGCCAGTGCAGCGGGACGGCGACCGCCGGCGCGTACACGAGTCGGCGGTGCAGTTGCGCCGTGCGGCGGCTGTAGGCCCGACGCACCCCGACCGGCTCGAAGCGGTCGCCGAGGGTCGGCGGGTCGGTGCGATCGGGATCTGCGATGGCGACGAAAGCCTGGGGCGCGAGGACGACACGGCCGCCGCGCAGACGCGCGCGCACACCGAGGTCGAGGCCTTCGTCCGCGCCCGCCAGCGCCGAATCGAGACCGTCGAGCGCGCGCCACGCGTCGGTGCGCACCAGGATGCCGCGGACATCCGAGCCGAGAACGTCCTCGCTGGCGTCATGCTGACCCTGATCGTGCTCCCCGTCGGCGAGACCGACGGCGCGGCCGCCCCGCGTCATCGACACACCGAGAGACACGATGCGGTCGTTGTCGTCGGCGCGGACGAGTTTCGGCGCGGCGATCGCGACCGAGGGAGCGGTCTCGAGAGCGCCCATGAGGCGAACGAGCGCGTCGGGCGCGGGTGTGGTGTCCTGGTCGAGCACCCAGACGGCATCCCCGCCGAGCCGTCGGCTCGCCAGCGCGAGGGCGTCGGCGAAGGATGTCCCGCGATCGGCGGTGATGACGGCTTCGGCGGCGGACTCGCCCGCGATCCGCTGAAGCTCGCGATCGGTTGCGTGTGGGCCGCACAGCACGATGGTGAGCGTGTCGACCGGGCGCGCCTGGGCCGCGAGCGCGGAAAGGACGCGGTCGAGACGGATGTCGGTGGCCACGCGCGCATCAGGGCGCACGACCAGTAGTGCGTGAACTCGGGCGGGCATGACGTCGTCAGCCTAGGCGGGAGCCGGCGCAGAACGCGGACGTCGCCCGCGAGTCTCGTGATCGGTCACGCCGCCGCGGAAGCGGTCGTCGAGATCAGGCGCGACGCTTGAGCTTGCGGCGCTCGCGCTCGCTGAGTCCGCCCCAGATGCCGAAGCGCTCGTCGTTCTGCAGGGCGTACTCGAGGCACTCGCCGCGCACGTCGCACGAGGTGCAGATGCGCTTCGCGTCGCGTGTCGAGCCGCCCTTCTCCGGGAAGAAGGCCTCGGGGTCGGTCTGCGCACAGAGGGCGTCGGCCTGCCAGGCGAGCGCGGTGTCCTCGTCGGCGACGGACGGACGACGCACTCCCGGCACACCCAGATTGACCGGGTCGACGAACCAGTTGTCGGGGACGCCGGAGCGGTAACCCGTCATATCGTTCTCCCCACGTTTTCCCGATGCGCCGATGCGCGTGTTGGAATAATTACACCCTTGTCATTCGCCGCGGTCAAGTCGCAGATCGTAAACCCTCAACACGGGATTGAACCTTCACCCGCATCCCGTCCGGCGTGTCGCCCGCGCGGACCCGGCGTGAGACGCGCGCACGAGATGCGCGCGCGCCGCGCCTCACGCGCGCCCGGGCTGCGCGACGAACACCGCGCCGGCGCCGGAGATGTCCACGCGCTCTTCGCGTCCGACGTACACGGCGGCGCCGGGAACGAGCGACGCCACGGCATCCGCGGTGCGCACCTCGACCTCGCCCGCCGTCGCCAAGACGATCGCCGGCCCCCGCAGCGCCACCGTGACCGGCTGGTCGACGGTGACGGTGACGGCCGTCAGCGCGAAGTCGCGGACCGGCGGCGCGTACTCGCGCACACCCGGCGCGATCTCCTGCGGCACGACGAGCGGGGCGGGCCCGGTTGCGACGTCGACCACGCGCATGAGCTCAGGCACGTCGACGTGCTTGGGCGTCAGTCCGCCGCGCAGCACGTTGTCGCTGGCGGCCATGAGCTCGACGCCGAGCCCCGACTGGTAGGCGTGCAGCACGCCGGCGGGGGCGAAGAGCGCCTGACCGGGCCGGAGGATCACGAGGTTCATCAGCAGCGCGACGATGAGGCCCGGGTCGCCGGGGAAGTCGGCGGCCGCGGCGCGCAGCGTGGCGATCTCCTCGGCGAACTCATCGCTGTCGGCGCGCTCGAGCGCCCGGACGAGGTCCGCGACGAGGTCGGCATCGGCGTCGGTGAGCGCCCACGCCAGCAGATCGCGGACGACGGATGCCGGGGCCGCGGCATCTGCCCCCGTCGCCGCACCGTCGGCGCCCTCCGCACCGACGTCCGCCCCGAGCCGCTGCGTCAGCGCGGCAGGGGCGGGCCCCTCCCCCAGCGCGGCGACGAGGCGCCGGGTGTCGTCGAGCGGGCGGATCCCGACGAGCGCACGGAACTCGTCGCTGAGCGCGACGATGATCTCCGGCTTGTGGTTGGCGTCGCGATAGAGGCGATCCGCGGCGTCACGCGGCACCCCGGCATCCTCTTCGCGTGCGAAGCTCTCGCGGGCCTGCGCGATCGTCGGGTGCGCCTGGATCGACAGCGAGGATGCCGCCGCGAGCACTTTCAGCAGGAACGGCAGCGGCTGCTCGCCGGCGGCGGCGAGGGCCTCGTCGAGGGTCTGTCCCGACCCGTCGGCGACGACGGAGGGGCAGCCGGGATGGTCGCCGTACCAGACCTCGGCCTCGGGGCGCCCGGTGGGCTCGCGCCCCTCCAGCGCGGGGATGAGGTCGACCGATCCCCAGGAGTAGTCGCGCGGGGTGTTGGAGATCGGGATCAGCATGCGACCAGCCTAGAACCGCTCCGAGAACGGTCCCGGCGGCGCCCGGTCGGGCACGGGTGCGCGCGATACCCTGATCACACCATGGCCGTCCACACGAAGCATCCCGTCGCGGCGCCGCCGTCCGCGCCGACCCGGGAGAAGACGGGCCACATCCTGCTGCGCGGCTGGTGCATCTTCGTCATCGCCGCAGCGATCGCGGGCACCTCCTGGTTGATGGCGCTCGGGACCGTCGGCTCGGGGGTCGTCGCGTTCGGCTCGGGGATCGTGTCGATCGTGCTGTGGATCGTCCTGCGGCCCGAGGTGCAGTGGCGCCGTCTGCCGTGGTTCGGCGTGCTGTACGTGGTGTGGGCGGTGACGTCGCTCATCTGGACGGCGTATCCGTCGGCGACGACGCTGACGCTGCTGCTGCTTCTCACGACGACCGTGCAGGCGATGTTCGTGGGGTCGGTGCTGACCTGGCGCGAACTCGTGCGGGCGATCGCGTCGGCGCTGAAGTGGATCCTCGCGCTGTCGCTCCTGCTCGAGCTGTGGGTGTCACTCTTCTGGCACGGGCCGATGCTGCCGGAGTTCGTGCGGCCCGACCCCGGCACCAAGTACGACCCGATCGTCTACTGGGTGCGCGACAACCTGTTCGACGGCGGGCGGTTGCAGGGCGTGTTCGGCAACGCGAACCCGCTCGCCTATGCGGCGCTGCTGGGGATGATCGTCTTCGCCATCCGGTTCGCGTCGCGGGCCCCCAGGCGGAGCCTCCTCGTGGCGTGGTTCGCGCTGGCGGCGTTCCTGTTCGTGCGGGCCGGATCGGCGACGGCGTGGCTCGCCGCGGTGGCGGGCGTTGTCGTGCTCACCACGGCGCTGCTCATGCGAACGACCCGGCGCGCCGGCGAGCGCACCCGGTATTACGTGGCATATGCCGTCGTCGGCATCGGTGGGCTCACGACCCTGTGGCTGCTGCGCGAGCGCATCTTCTCGGCGCTGGGGCGGTCGTCCGACCTCACCGGGCGGGAGGGGATCTGGGAGATCGTCGCGCAGAAGGCGGCCGAGCGCCCGGTGATCGGCTGGGGCTTCTCCACGCCGTGGGTGCCGAGTGACCCGTTCTTCGATGGCTGGATCACCGACCACGGCGAGACCGTCATGCAGGCGCACAACATGTGGCTGGACGTGTACTTCCAGTTGGGGATCATCGGCCTGGTCCTCGTCGCGCTGACGTTCCTGGCGTACGTCTGGCGGTCGTGGTTCTTCGCCGTGGACCGGCCCCGGTGGGACCTCGTGGCCGACCGGCCGTACTCGGCGGTGACGCTGCTGCCGACGCTCGTCGCGGCGATCCTGCTCGTGCAGGGACTCGCCGAGTCGGGGCCGCTGCTCGGGTGGGGCTGGTTCTTCGTCATCATGCTGGCGTTCAAGATCAAGCAGGCGCCGCTCCTCGGTCGCGGACCGTCCGAGCAGCGCCTGGTCGGCGAGCAGGGCGAGATCGCACGGATGGCGCGATGACGGCGGATGCCGCCGGCACCGGCCCCCGCGACGCCGATCGCGGCCGCGACGCGAGCGGTGCAGTGCGGCGGCTCTTGGGGTCGGCCGATTTCGCGCGGGCGTTCACGCTGACGACGTTCGCGGCGCTCGTGGGGTCGCACCTCATCGAGCGGGTGGCGGGGATCGTGACGCTGCGCGCCGTTGTGGCGGGACTGTGCGTGTTCGCCCTCGGCATCCTTTCGGCGCGGCGTGAGGAGATCTCGCTGCTGCGCCTCGTGCCGACGACGCTGCTGCTGCTGGTGGCCTGGGCGTTCGCGAGCGTGTTCTGGAGTTCCGACCCGTTCACGAGCCTCGGGCGGTGGACCGCGATGGCGGCGGTGGCGCTGCTGGCGGTGACGATCGGGCACATCCGCGACACGCTGCAGACGGTGCGGGCGCTCGGCGATGTGCTCCGCGCCGCGCTCGGGCTGTCGCTCGGGCTCGAGGTGCTCTCCGGCATTCTGCTGGACGTGCCGCTGAAGTTCCTCGGGATCCAGGGGAACATCGCGGCCCTCGGCCCCATCCAGGGGATCTTCGGCACCCGCAACATGCTGGGGATCATCACGGTGGTCGCGATGATCACCTTCGCGGTGGAGATGCGCACGCAGTCGGTGCGGCCGGGGACGGCGGCCGCGTCGCTGACGCTGGCGGCCGCGCTCGGTCTGCTGTCGGCGTCGCCGACCGTCCTCGTGCTCGCGGTGGCGGTGGGAACGGCGACGGCGGTGCTCATGCTGGTGCGCGCCGTGCCGGCGGAGCGACGCCGTGCGGTGCAGTGGTCGCTCGCGGCGGTGGTGGCCGCGGCATCCGTCGCGGGGTACGTGCAGCGCGCGCGGATCCTCGACGCGCTCGGAGCGACCGACGACCTGTCGATGCGGACACGACTGTGGTCGCTGGCGGGGTTCTACACGTCGAAGCGGCCGGTGCAGGGCTGGGGCTGGTTCGGGCCGTGGGAGGTCGACGAGCAGCCGTTCTTCACGATCAATCAGCTGCTGGGGCAGCATCACACGACGGCGCTGAACGCCTACGTCGACGTGCTGCTGCAGCTGGGGTGGGCGGGCCTGCTGCTGCTGTGCGCGCTCGGGGGCGTGGCGCTTGTGCGGTCGTGGATGACCGCGAGCCAGCGGCGCTCGATCGTCTATGCGTGGACGCCGCTGATGCTCGTGGCGCTCGCGGTGACGAGCGTGTTCGAGTCGGTCGCGTTGTTCGGGGTGGGGTGGATGCTGCTGTGCCTGTGCGCGGTGCGGGCCGGGCAGTCGCGGTCGTGGCGCGACCGGCTGACCGGCGACGTCCCCACGGGGTCGTTCTCGCTGCCGCGGTAGCCCCTCACGCCGCCACCGACGCGGATCGCGGCGTATGATCTGGTGTATGCGGCGCACGAACATCTACCTGGAGGAGCGCCAGACCCGCGCTCTCGACAGGCTCGCCGACGCAGAGGGGACGTCGAGGGCGGAGATCATCCGTCGACTCATCGACCGTGCGCTCGACACAGGCGCGGATCGGCGAAACCTTCTCCTCGCGGCCATCGACGCGTCGGCGGGTGCGGCCCCGGAGCTGTCTGTGCCCGCACGCGCAGGGAGCGAGCGCGAGCAGTGGCTCGAGCGACTGCGACAGGACACCGTGTGATCATCGTCGACACCGACGTGCTCATCGCCCATCTCCGAGGCTCCACAAGCGCTCACGCGTGGCTCCGGCGCGTTGCTGCCGATGAGGATCTCGCGATCAGCGTCGTGACCGTCGCGGAGATCATGGGCGGCATGCGCTCGGCTGAGCGCACAGCCGTGCGCGCGCTGCTGTCAGCGCTGCCCGCGATACCGGTGAGCGAGGTCATCGCGGCACGCGCCGGCGATCTGCAGCGGGAGTTCCGACGCAGCCACCAAGGCATCTCCCTGGGCGACTATCTGATCGCAGGGACGGCAGACACGGTCGGAGCGACGGTGGCGACACTGAACACCAGACACTTCCCGATGTTCGAGGGCCTCCAGCCGCCGTTTCGCCCCTGACCGCTCACGCCGCCAGCTGGCGGCTGTGGGCGAGAGTGCGCGCGACCAAGCGGTTGCGGTCGGCACGATCGCGCAGATTCAGAATGCTGGAGCCAGCTGCGGCGGGTGTCGGCATCCATTTCTGCGCGTTCGCGCAGATCTTGGACTCAGGCTCTCACAGGGCGCCGGGATAGGATGGTCCGGTCATGACACTCACTTCTTCGCGCCCCGACGCGGCTCGGGACGAGCAGTTCGCGCCGTCGAGCGCGACGATCGCGATCGTCACCTTCAACCGTTCCGGGCTGCTGACGCGTCTGCTGACGAGCATCACCGCGATGGACCCGAAGCCCGGGCACGTGGTGATCATCGACAACGCGTCGACCGACGACACGACCGACGTCGTGGAGTCCTTCCGCGACTCGATCGGCACCGAGATCGTCTACCGGCGTCTCGACACGAACACCGGCGGGTCGGGCGGCTTCAGCGAGGGGATGCGGGTCGCGTACGAGCTGGGCTCGACGTGGATCTGGCTGATGGACGACGATGTCGAGGTCGTGCCCGATGGCCTGGCGAAGATGGGCAAGTGGGCGCCGCGGTTCCGGTCGATCCAGGGGCGGCGCTACGACTTCGACGGCAGCGAGTTCTACTGGCAATACCGGGTGGCCGAGCGCCTCGGCATCCCCATTCCCTTCGCGCCGAGCGGATTCGACGAGTCGGGGTACAAGGAGATGAACTCGGGATGCTTCGAGGGCATGTTCATCCACCGCGACGTCGTCGCGCAGATCGGACTGCCCGACCCCCGGTTCTTCATCTACTGGGACGACCAGACCTACGGGTGGCTGGCGTCGCGCGTGACGAGGTCGGTGATCGTCGACGAGTTCGTGCTGCGCCGCACGCGCGAGATCAAGCAGTGGGACATGGGCATCCGCCACATGAACGCCTCGAGCGACGCCTACCGGTACTACATCATGCGCAACCGCGCGCACATCAAGCAGTACTACCGGGCGTTGGGCGTCTACCACCCCATCTCGTTCGCGCTCGGCACGACGCTGACCTTCGGCAAGGAGATCATCCGGCTGCTGTTCGTGGAGCGGAAGGTGCGGGGCATGTCGAACCTGTTCCGGGGCCTGCGCGACGGGCGCAAGATCTCCCGCGACCGCGACTGGCAGCCGATGCCGGCGCTCGTCCCGGCGCGCGGCTGACCGCCGACCCGCACCCATCGTTCGTCTCCCCAGGCGGGCATCAACCCTCGACACTTTGGAGTTCACAGCGTGGAATACCTGCTGCAGAAGACCGTCCTGCCGCTCGATCGTGACCCCGACATCCTGCCCCTGTATGTCGACCCCGAGACCTGGTCGACGATCGACGAGGAGCCCGTCCGCATCTCCAGCCGCGCGCAGCTGGGCAACATCCTGGGTCGCGATCGCGCGCGCATCCTGCCCGGACGGCGCGTGTCGTTCGGCACGTACTTCAACGCCTTCCCGGCGTCGTACTGGCAGCACTGGACGACCGTGCGCAGCGTGACCCTGCGGGTGCGCACCGAGGGCAAGGTCACGGTGCTCGTCTACCGGTCGAACGGCGGCGGCGTGCGCCAGCGCATCGAGACCTTCGAGGTCGACGGCGTGAGCGAGGTGTCCTTGCCGATAATCCTCAACCAGTACAGCGACGGCGGCTGGATCTGGTTCGACGTCGTCGCCGACGACGCGACGGCGCAGTTCACGGGCGCCGAGTGGGTCACCGAAGACGAGCCTGCCCGCGCCGGCAAGGCATCCCTCGGCATCACCACCTACAACAAGCCCGAGTACTGCGTCGAAACGCTCGCGAACCTTGCCGACTCCCCCGATGTGCTCGAACTGGTCGACCGCATCTTCGTCGTCGATCAGGGCACGCAGCTCGTCGCCGACCGGCCCGAGTACCCGAAGCTGGAAGAGCTCCTGGGCGACCAGCTCCAGGTGCTGCGCCAGCCGAACCTGGGCGGCTCGGGCGGCTTCGCCCGCGCGATGTCCGAAACCCTCGCCCGGCCGGAGAGCGACTTCGTCCAGCTGCTCGACGACGACGTACGGGTCGAGCCGGAGTCCATCCGGCGCTCGATCGTCTTCGGCCGCTTCGCGCGAACGCCCATGCTCGTCGGCGGTCACATGTTCGACCTGCTCGACCGGCCCAAGCTGCACGCGTGGGCCGAGGTGGTCGACAACACCCCCTTCATGTGGCGCAATCTCTTCCAGGAGAAGATGCCGCACGACTTCAGCACGCAGAATCTCCGCCAATCGCCGCTGCTACACATGCGGATGGACGCGGAGTACAACGGCTGGTGGATGTGCCTCATCCCCGTCGCCGCGATCCGCGAGGTCGGCCTGTCGCTGCCGGCGTTCATCAAGTGGGACGACGCGGAGTTCTGCCTCCGCGCCGGTGAGGCCGGCTTCCCCATCGTGTCGATGCCGGGCGTCGCGCTGTGGCACGTGTCCTGGCTCGGGAAGGACGACGCGATCGACTGGCAGGCGTACTTCCACGCGCGCAATCGACTGGTCGCGGCGCTGCTGCACTCCCGGGCCGATCGCGGCGGCACGTTGATCCGGCACAGTCGCCGCGTCGACCTGAAGCACCTCATGATGATGCAGTACTACCCGGTGGAGCTGCGCCTGCGCGCGTTGCGCGACGTGCTCTCCGGCCCCGACCACATGTGGCGGAACCTCGCGACGGCGATGCCCGCGGCGCGCGAAGTCGCGAAGCGCTTCCCGGAGACCGTGATCCACAAGGACATCGACGGCCTCCTCCGCGCGCGCAGGGGCCGTCAGGTCTTCAGCCGCCTCAAGCGCAATGTGTTCGACAGTCCCACGGGCCTGCGCCTGCGCACCTTCACGGCGAGCGTCCTGCTCTCGCACTGGTTCCACTCCCCCCGGCCGGAAAACGTCGCCCAACCCGAGGTCGAGTTCGGCAAGGGGGATGCCAACTGGTGGCGCCTCCCCCTCTACGACAGCGCACTCGTCAGCGCCGCGGACGGTTCGGGCAAGAACATCTACACGCGCGATCGCGCGACCTTCCGCCGCATGCTCACCGAGACCGTCCGCCTGCACTGGCGTCTGCAGCGGAGTTGGCCGCGCCTGTCGCGCCAGTACCGTAGGGCGCTCGGCGACTTGACCTCGCATGACGCGTGGCTGGCGTACTTCGAGCGGGAGTCCGCTCAGCGCGGCGCGTAGTCCGCGTTGTACGCGGCGAGGACATCCGCGATGGGCGCATCGAGCTTTAGCGCACCCTTGTCGAGGTACAGGCCCCGCGTGCAGAAGCGGCGCAGGTCCTTCTCGTTGTGGCTGACGAAGAAGAGCGTCCGCCCCTCCGCGAGCATCTCGTCGATGCGCCGGTAGCACTTCTCCCGGAAGGCCTTGTCACCGACGGCGAGCACCTCGTCGACGAGCATCGTCGGCTCATCGAGCTGCGAGACCACGGCGAAGGCGAGGCGCACTTTCATGCCGCTGGAGAGGTGCTTGTAGGGCGTGTCGACGAAGTTCTCGATCTCGGCGAAGGCGATGATGTCGTCGAATCGGCGGGCGACTTCGGCTTTGGACATCCCGTGGAGCCCAGCTGTCAGGCGGACGTTCTCGCGCACCGTGAGGTCGCCGACGAAGCCGCCCGTGATCTCGATGAGCGGGGCCACTCCCCCGTGCACCGTCACCGAGCCCTCATCGGGGAGCAGGACGCCCGCGACGAGCTTGAGGAGCGTGGACTTGCCCTGGCCGTTGCGGCCCACGACGCCGATCGCCTCGCCGCGGCGCACGTCGAACGACACGTTCCGCAGCGCCCAGAACTCACCCGGGCGCGCACGCCGGGTAGAGCTCCCGAAGAGGTCCTTGAGGCTGCGCCGGCCGCGTCGACTGCGTCGGAAGTGCACGCCGAGGTCGGTCACGCGGATCGCGATCGAGCCGGTCATTTGCTCTCCGAGCCGTACGCTGCCCACAATGCGAACGCGGCGAGGCTATGCGCATCTCGAATCTCGCCCGACCGAATCAGCCCGTGGATGTCACCCACCGCTGTCCACCGGACCGCGGCGACTTCTCCGTCTGCAGGAGAATCCGGGGCGTTCGTCGTCGCGCAACGAACGACCCCGACGCACTGCGGGTAGACAGCGGTATCGGTGACGTATTCGCCGAGGAGAACCGGCTCGCGAGCCGACTTTCCCGTCTCTTCGAACAACTCGCGAAGAGCGGCTTCAACATAAGTGTTGATACCTTCGTGCACCTCTTCGGGTTCTGCCCATCCGCGAGGAAGCTCCCAGAACCACTGCTCAGCGGCGGGCCGGAACGAGCGAACCAGCAGAATCTGCTCCTTTCCACCGTCGCGACGCGTGGCGATCACAACCGCTCCACGCCCGGTGCCCGTGATCAGCCGAAACCACTGTTTACGCGTTGCACCTTCCCGTGGGGACTCCTCTCGCATCTGGAGGTCGACGTGGAGCCCCGTCTGGGCCGTGTAAACAGACGTGTAATCCTCAGTCATCGCTGTCCACCTTCCGTCGCCGCGGAGTTCTCTCGATGCAAGACCAACACCGCGTGAGGTTCACGCACCATGAGCAATGCGATGTCTCGCATCGCACCATACGGAATCGTGGTGGCCGCAACGATCGCGAAGACGATCCATGCGAAGGGCCCGTCGGAAGCCAGCCAGGGTAGGAACGGAAGAGCGAAGACAATCAGGATCGCCGCGACGAGCACGCGCACCGAAGAAGCGATGACAACGTTTCGGCGGCGTGGCCGAGGCGCTTGCGCCATGGCGACATAGGCGAGTGATCGCACAGAAGACTGACGCGGATGCTCGACGAGTCTCTCGCGAAGAGCTGTTGTGCAACCGCGTGCCTCTGCCACCGCTGCGGGAGTCGCCATCTCGGCCCAGGTCTTGAGTCTCTCCGGCAAAGCAAGCATCACCGCGCCCTGACGTTCTTCAGGTCGTGACGCGTGCGATCCGCGAAACGAGAGCCAATCCGCGCGTGCGTTCTCCGCGATGAGCCGCATGTACGCATCGCTCCACCAGTCACGAAGGACCGCTCGCTCTTCATGGGTCAACACAGACAGCCGGTGTCGGCGGCGCGTGAATCCTGGTCACTTTCGGCGCTCGAAAAGTGAACGGTTGCGGGCAGTC